>JAIORV010000038.1 GCA_021107945.1 Vulcanimicrobiota bacterium
GCCGCCGCAAATGTGCCGTCGCCGTTTCCAAGAAGCACAGAAACATTGTTATCGTTATCATTGGCGACTGCAATGTCAGAATCGCCGTCGCGGTTAAAATCGCTTATCGCTAAGTTCCGAGGGTCGTCTCCCGCGGCATAATTTACCGCTGCCTGAAATGTGCCGTCACCGTTTCCAAGAAGCACAGAAACATTGTTATCGTTTTCATTGGCGGTTGCAATGTCGAGGTCGCCGTTTCCGTTAAAATCGCTTAATGCTACAGCCTTAACCCCGTCCCCCACGGCATAATTTACCGCCGCCTGGAATGTACCGTCGCCGTTTCCAAGAAGCACAGAAATATTGTCGGTGTCATTATTAGCGGCTACAATGTCAGGGTTGCCATCGCCGTTAAGGTCGCCTGTCGCCACGCAGTAAGCCTGTTCTCCCACTGCATAATTGACCGCCACCTGGAATGTACCATCGCCGTTTCCAAGAAGCATAGTAACATTGTTATTGATACGATTAGCTACTGCGATATCTTGCTTGCCGTCGCCGCTAAAATCGGCTGTCGTTATGCCATAAGGACCGTCTCCCGTGACATAATTTACTGCCGCCCCAAATGTGCCGTCGCCGTTTCCAAGAAGAATAGAAGCATTGTCAGAATCATAATTTGAAGTTGCAATGTCAGTGTCGCCGTCGCCGTTAAAGTCGCCTGCTGTCATGTTGCGAGGTCCTTCTCCTACAGCATAATTTACCGCCGCCTGGAAAGTGCCGTCACCGTTTCCGAGAAGCACAGAAACATTGTCAGATTCATCATTAGAGGCTGCAATGTCAGCGTTGCCGTTGCCGTTAAAATCGCCTGTCGTCACGCTATAAGTTCCGTCTCCCGCGGCATAATTTACCGCTGCCTGGAATGTGCCATCGCCGTTTCCAAGAAGAATAGAAACATTGTCAGAATTATAATTTGCAGTTGCAAGGTCAGGGTCGCCGTCGCCGTTAAAATCGCCCGTCGTCACGCCACGAGGCATGTCTCCCGTGGCATAATTTACCGCTGCCTGAAATGTGCCGTCACCGTTTCCAAGAAGCACAGAAACATTGTCAGAATTCCTATTAGCGACTGCCATGTCAGTGTCGCCGTCACCGTTAAAATCGCTTGCCGCTATGCTTCGAGGCTCGTCTCCCGCGGCATAATTTACCGCCGCCTGGAATGTGCCATCGCCGTTTCCAAGAAGAATAGAAACATTGTCAGAGCTTAAATTAGCGACTGCAATGTCAGTGTCGCCATCGCCGTTAAAATCGCTTACTCCCACGCCGCGAGGACTGTCTCCCGCGGCATAATTTACCGCAACCTGGAATGTACCGT
Organism: Vulcanimicrobiota bacterium; assembly: GCA_021107945.1. GTDB lineage: Bacteria > Vulcanimicrobiota > JAJTBE01 > JAJTBE01 > JAJTBE01 > JAIORV01. Next base: position 1,343 of record JAIORV010000038.1, read on the forward strand.
CGCCTTTTCCAAGAAGCACAGAAATATTGTCAGATTCACGATTGGTTATTGCAAGGTCAAGGACGCCGTCGCCATTAAAGTCATCTGCCGCTATGCTATAAGGGGTATCTCCTGCCTGGAATTGCTGGGCGGCAATAAAACCCCTGAATCTCGGAGGATTGGGTCCTGGTGTAAATGTCGGACTGGGTGAAGGTGAAGATGTAGGAGAAGGTGTGGGAGATGAAGTGGGTGTTGGTGTTGGTATTGGTGTGTATGTGGGTGATGTGGTGGGAGAAGGTGTGGGTGATGGATCTCCTCCTGTTGTAGTAGTCAGAATTATTCCTCCTGCCCCTGAGATGTACCCGCTATTTTGATTGTAGAAATGAACACCCCTGAGGATTCTGTTTGTATTTGAATTCTGAGCCGCCCAATTTCCCTTTCCGGTAGTGGTGCGAAGAATAATACCGCCGTCTCCGACTGACCATCCGTTCAGGGAATTCACGAAGCATATTCCATAAAGATTACTTTGAATTCCTGAAACCTGGGCAGTCCAGGTTGTCCCGCCGTCGGAAGTATGTATGATTGCGCCTCCCGCGCCCGATGCCCAGCCTGTCAACGAATCGACAAAAGAGACACTGTAAAGATCCCCGTTGACTCCAGGATTTTGCTGGCCCCATGTTGTTCCACCGTCGGCGGTGTATAGCGCAACGCCGCTTCCTCCAACAATCCATCCAGTGTTTGAATCGACAAAACATATATCATACAAAGTTGTTGTTACGCCTGATGTTTGTGAAGACCATATAGCGCCGGAATCGGCGGAATAAAGTATAACTCCGCCGTCTCCAACCGCCCACATATTAGCCCCGACAGCAAAGACGCTGTGCAGGTTCGAAGATACCTGCCGGGAACTGCCTTCCTTCTCAGACCAGGTTGCGCCGCCGTCTGTGGTGGTAAGAATAGATCCAGAATCTCCCACCGCGATACCTGTATTAATATCTGTGAAACAAACTCCATTCAGGTTATTTGAGGTTCCGGATGTCTGGGACGCCCAACTGGAACCGGCCTCCGTAGTCTTCAGGATAATCCCTTCGTTCCCCACGGTCCATCCTGTATTTTCGCTTGCAAAAAAGACATCGTTAAGATCCTGTGTCGTCCCGGTATTCTGTGATGTCCATCCTGACGAAGTGGGTGTAGGAGTAACATCCCCTCCATCGCTACCGCCGCCGCCGCATCCTGCCATAATGGCGATAAGCCAGGTGAAGATGACTACAAAACTCAATAATACCCTGAATCTTTTATTCACAATATTACCCTCCCAGAATTATTTTAATAAAATTAGTAGCATTTAAATTTTAGTTAATTCGTATTAATTCAGACCACCCCGGGATTTGGGTGGAGGTTGGTCCCCTGACCAGTCTTGTTATGTTATAAAATCGAGGCTGGAAGCCTCTCCTACAGTTAGAGGTCTGAATAGTTATGTTATCCTTTTTGATCTGCGGCGAGACGCCGCAACCACCAATCCATATTAACCGGTAGGGGTGGCGTCCCGCCGCCCAAATAACAAGACATTATTTTCGAGAAATAACCTATATTCATTTTCACCGGCTATCCTCTGCGGACTGCGCGCCTGCCCTGAATTCTGGCTTTCGTCGGGGCAGGGCTTGTTTCAGGGAACTCTGCGTTAAAAAGCTCTGACATCCGTTATCCGCATATCGGGACTACAGATTCGGGCTCCCTTATCATTTTCCCACTTATTTTTGTGAAATCACCGCGCCAGAAGGATGGTCACATTGTCAGAGTTCTTATTTGCAACTGCAATCTCAGGTTTGCCGTCGCCGTTAAAATCGCTTGCTATCACGCCACTAGGAGCCCCTCCCGTGAAGTAATCTGCCGTCGCCTGGAATGTGCCGTCACCGTTTCCAATAAGCACAGAAACATTGACAGAGCCAGTATTGGCGACTGCAAGGTCAATGTCGCCGTCGCCGTTAAAATCGCTTACCGCCACGCAGGCAGTCCCGTTTCCTGCAGCATAATTTACCGCCGCCTGGAATGTGCCGTCGCCGTTTCCAAGAAGCACAGAAACATTGTCAGAGCTAGCATTGGCGACTGCAAGGTCAGTGTCGCCGTCGCCGTTAAAATCGCTTACCGTAATTCCCATAGGCCCATCTCCCGCGTCATAATTTACCGCCGCCTGGAATGTGCCGTCGCCGTTTCCAAGAAGCACAGAAACATTGTCAGAGCTAGCATTGGCGATTGAAAGGTCGGTGTCGCCGTCACCGTTAAAATCGTCTGTCGCTACACTATAAGGCTGGTCTCCAGCGTCATAATTTACCGCCGCCACAAATGTGCCGTCGCCGTTTCCAACAAGCACCGATACATTGTCAGAGAATCTATTTGCAATTGCAAGGTCAGGATCGCCGTCGCCGTTAAAGTCGGCGGACGCTACGCTCAACGGCCCGTCTCCCGCGGCATAATTTACCGGCGCCTGGAATGTGGCGTCACCATTTCCAAGAAGAACAGAAACATTGTCAGGGCCAAAATTAGCGGTTGCAATGTCAATATCGCCGTCGCCGTTAAAATCGGCAGACGCCACGCTACAAGCCTCGTCTCCCGCGGCATAATTTACCGCCGCCTGGAATGTGCCGTCGCCGTTTCCAAGAAGCACCGATACATTTTTATTCAGCTTGTTTGCGGTTGCAAGGTCAAGGTTGCCATCGCCGTTAAAATCAACTGCCACAACGCTCGAAGGCGTGTCTCCCGCGTTATAATTTAACGGCGCCTGGAATGTGCCGTCACCGTTTCCAACAAGCACCGATACATTGTCAGAGTTATAATTTGCGGTTGCAATGTCAGGGTCGCCATCGCCGTTAAAATCGCCCGTCGCCACACACTGGGGAGCGTCTCCTGCGTCATAATTTACCGCGTCCTGGAATGTGCCGTCGCCATTTCCAATAAGCACAGAAACGTTGTCAGAAGTAGAATTGGCAGATGTAATGTCGGTGTCGCCATCGCCGTTAAAATCGGCAGTAGCCAGGCTGTAAGATACGCCTCCCACGTCATAATCTACCGCCGCCTGGAATGTGCCGTCCCCGTTTCCAATAAGCACAGAAACATCGGTAGAGTTATAGTTTGCGGTTGCAATATCCGTGTCGCCGTCGCCGTTAAAGTCGGCTACAGTTGCGCTCATGGGCATGTCTCCCGCGGCATAATTTACCGGCGCCTGGAATGTGCCGTCGCCGTTTCCAATAAGCACAGAAACGTTGTCAGAGCCATAATTGGCAGATGTAATGTCGGTGTCGCCGTCGCCGTTAAAATCGCCTGTCGTCACGCCACGAGGCTTGTCTCCCGCTGCATAATTTACTGCCGCCTGAAATGTGCCATCTCCGTTTCCAAGAAGTACAGAAACATTGTCATCGTTATAATTAGCGACTGCAACATCAGGATCGCCGTCGCCATTAAAGTCGCCTGTCGTTGCCCCCATGGGACCGTCTCCCACGGCATAATTTACCGCCGGCTGGAATGTGCCGTTACCGTTTCCAATAAACACAGAAACACTGCCAGAGCTACTGTTAGCGGTTGCAATGTCATATTCGCCGTCGTCGTTAAAATCGCCTGTAACTGCATCTATAGGGCCATATCCCGTCGTCTGGAATTGCTGAGCGGCAATAAAGCCCGCAAATCCCTGTGGTGGAGGCGGAGGATTTGGGCCCGGTGTGTATGTCGGACTGGGTGAAGGCGAAGATGTAGGAGAAGGTGTGGGAGATGAAGTGGGTGTTGGTGTTGGTGTGTATGTGGGTGATGTGGTGGGAGAAGGTGTGGGCGTTGGGTCTCCACCTGTTGTGGTAGTCAACATCATTCCTCCTGCCCCTGAGATGTACCCGCTGTTTTGATTGTAGAAGTGAACACCTCTGAGGACTCTGTTGGTATTTGAATTCTGAGTCGCCCAATTTCCTTTTCCGATAGTGGTGCGAAGAATAACGCCGCTGTCTCCAACTGCCCATCCGTTCAGGGAATCCACAAAGCAGATTCCATAAAGAGTACTTTGAATTCCTGAAACCTGGGCAGTCCATGTCGTTCCACCGTCGGAAGTATGTATGATTGCGCCTCCCGCGCCCGATGCCCAACCGGTCAACGTATCGACAAAAGAGACACTGTAAAGATTCCCGTTGACTCCCGGACTCTGATGGCTCCAGGTTGTCCCACCGTCGGCAGTGTATAATGCAATGCCGCTTCCTCCGACAATCCATCCGGTGTTTGCGTTTACAAAACATACATCATATAAAGTTGTTGACACGCCTGATGTTTGTGAAGACCATGTGGCGCCGGAATCTGCAGAATAGAGTATAGCTCCGCCGTCTCCAACCGCCCACATATTAGCCCCGACAGCAAAGACGCTGTGCAGGTTCGAAGATACCTGCCGGGAACTGCCTTCCTTCTCAGACCAGGTTGCGCCGCCGTCTGTGGTGGTAAGAATAGATCCAGAATCTCCCACCGCGATACCTGTATTAATATCTGTGAAACAAACTCCATTCAGGTTATTTGAGGTTCCGGATGTCTGGGACGCCCAACCGGAACCCGCATCCGTAGTCTTCAGGATAGTCCCCTCATTCCCGACGGTCCATCCTGTGTTCTCACTTGCAAAAAAGACATCATTCAGATCCTGCGTTGTACCTGTATTCTGTGATGTCCATCCCGAGGAAGTAGGTGTGGGGGTTACATCCCCTCCACCGCTACCGCCGCCGCCGCATCCTGCCATAATGGCGATAAGCCAAATGAATATGACTACAAAACTCAATAATACCCTGAATTTCTTGTTCACAATATCACCCTCCAGAATTATTTTGATAAATAGTAACAGTTAAACTTATACCCATTTTCACAGGTTATCCTCTACTGACTCCTCGACCCCTGAATTTATTTCAGTGTTCTCTGTGGTGAAGAAACAAATCCATTATCGGGACGGGGACGTCCCTCCTACAGATCCGACCTCCGACCTCTGACCTCCGGACTTACTCTTAGTATGCACCCTCGAGTAAAGTTACTCTCCACACTTCTTCTTCCGTGGTTATACTGTGGGCGACCTTTGTCAGAGCATCTTCAAGCAGAGACTGCATTCCGCTTTTTCTTGCAAGCTCGAAAAGCTCTTCCTCTGTGCCGTCTCTTAATATCAATTCTTTTACATCATATGTCATAGGGAGCATTTCGAATACGCCTATTCTTCCGTGATACCCGGTCTGGTTGCACTCCTTGCATCCGGCTCCTTTCACAAGCTTGCGGGGATTATACTTTATATTATATGTATCAAAAGCATTGTATAATTTAGTGGAAAACATGTATGGCCTCTTACAGGCTTGGCAGACCCTTCGCACGAGTCTTTGCCCCAGCGTGGCGATACATGTTGCTGTAATAAGGCGGGTATCAACTCCCAGATCTTTCAACCTCATAACTGTAGAAACCGCGTTGTTCGCGTGCACGCTGGACAGGACAATATGCCCCGTGAGCGCCGCCTCCATTGCCATTTTTGCAGTGGTAACATCTCTAATCTCTCCCACCATAATTATATCAGGATCATGTCTTAAAAAAGATCTGAGGGCGGCGTCAAAGCCAAAATCTTTTGCCGGATTAATTTGAGCCTGATTCGCCCCGGGGATGGAGTATTCCACCGGATCTTCAATTGTCATGGTCTTTTTCGAGGGATTGTTTAATATCTGTAGTATGCTGTAGATCGTTGTAGTTTTGCCCGAACCCGTGGGTCCCGCTATAAAAATGATTCCATAAGGCTGTTCAATAACTTTCTGGAATTTTTTAAACACCCTTGGTTCAAACCCCAGTCTATTCAGCGTGAACTGGCCTATCTCCCTGTAATGGATCCTGATGACAACACTTTCTCCAAGGATTGTGGGAACAACGGAAACACGGAGATCCAGATCAACCTCGGGTATATATATGCGGCCGTCCTGCGCCTTTCCCGTTTCATCAAGACGCATCGTTTTTCCCGATTCACCGGAGCGGTTCTTTATTATGTTAACGATTGTGTCATGCAGTTTCTTGTTTTTTCCGTGTTGCTCAAGGATCTTGTCAATCTTATCGTCGGTTATCAATACCCCGTCAATCCTGTAACGAATAAGCATTTCCTTACGAGTCGGCTCAATGTGAATATCCGATGCTCCCCGCAGGAGTCCCTGTTTGATAATGGCATCGACAATGGGGCGCATGCCTACGAATTCCCCGGTAAGCTCATCGCCGCCAAGGGTGAACTCCTCAATGCTCATCACTCCCACACCGGGAGGCTTACCATAGACCTCCTCGCCGTTATCGTTCTCCTCTTTCTCCTGGCGGATTTTCTCCCTTATTTTCCTGTCATCAAGCTCTTTAAGAAGTTGTCGAATATCATCCATCAGGGTGATATATTGTTCCTTAATCGTTTTACCTGTGAGATCCTCAACGAATTTAAAAGCACTTTCATCCGCAGGATCAACCATCGCCACAACCAACTGCTCCTCATTCCTGTTTATGCAGATAATTTTATTCTTCAACATCTGATCCCGGGTGAGCAGGTTGACAGTTCCTTCATCGATGAGATCGATCTTCTCCAGAATATCAATCGTCTGATACTTGTTATCAAAAAGCATAGCTTTCGCAAGTAATACCTTATCGCGGCCTATGAACCTGAATAATATGTCTTCAACTTCAAGCTCCGTGTTCTCCATAAGCCATTCTATTTCTTTTATCTGGCTTTTTTTAAGAAATCCTCCCGACAGGAGCAAATCAAAGATTGGAGGTTTTTTGTTTTTTTTGGATCGGAGAAAAAAGTTCATTTTATATTCCTTTCTATGTCAATGGGATTAAGATTTATATCTTTCCATTACGACATAACAGGTTGAATCCCGACTGAATCAATTCCGGTCAAAAAAAGACAATAGTTTTAAATGTCTCATTTTTTGGAAATATACTTCAGTATTATTTGATTCAATACAGGCAGGAATTTATTATTAAAAAGCCTTGCGGCCTCCAGTGCAAGTTTTTCTTCATCAGATGACGGGCGGGAAATTGTCCTTTTTCTTTCAAAGATCTTTCTTCCGTTTTTATTGTTGTATATTGTCATTTTCCCTTCGATGGGCGATTTTGGCCAGGCCTCATATATAATATACAAATCCGATTGCCCTTTTGCCGAAACAAACTCTATCAACTCCTGCCGCTCCAATATTCCCTTTATTTTCCTTGAAAGGTTCGCAGGGTCAATTGCAAATGTCTTTGTGGCAAAGCTTCTGGGTCCCATCCTGACACGCTCTTTTACATAGTAGCCCTTGACTTCAAGATAACATTTCACCTTATTGGCTTCGAGCTTGAAATTCCTGACAACTTTACCCGTCCCTTCAATGGTAACGCTTTCCTGTTGATACTTGTATCCTTTTTTCTTGATGCCTACCTGGTATTCACCGGGTGCAAGCTCAATTTTTGTCGGGGTCGTACCTTTCACCTCGCCATTAATTTCTACCTGCGCCCCCGAAGGTGATGTTGCGACTTCAAGCGTACCTCTTGCAAGCTGGAGATCGCAATTTAATTCATTGAAATCCCCGGCGTTCAGATTGATCATTTCCTCATAATCTTCATATTTTTCTTTTTTTATTTTAATACTATGCTCTCCCGGCACAAGAAGAATCTTCATCGAGACCGGCGATTTTCCCATGAACTTATTATCTATATAGACATTGGCATCCCCGGGGGTTGTCTTTATTCCGGTAAAACCGGTAATACGCGAAACAAAGGAGGCTCTGCGCGATTCCGGGAGCGTTTCCCTGTATGCTCCCATCACCCTTTCCGCGCCTTGTCGTGCATTGTTGACATTATTCATTTTACTTCCCGGAAAAAACCCTCCGAAGGAGCCTCCGGGACCCATTTTTCCAAGTGCAACTAAAGGAGTTTTACTTTTTGAAATTTTCAAAACCTGTGTGATATATGGAGAATGCCCTGACCTGTTGAAGTCATAATAAAAAATTGTCAGTGTTTTTTTGCTAATATTGTTTATTTTCCTGAGCGAGATTATATATTGATCGATTCTTTTTCCTATGGCACCCTTTTCCGGATTGCCCGAGTCGGTAACAATAATAACCCCGTAATTATCAGCGGCGTATAAGTTGGTAATACATGTAAAAAGGAGAAGTGATGTTAAAATGAGTACCTGGAGAATTCTCCTGTTAGATTTCTGAATTTCCAAAATTTTTTCCTTTCAATATAAGCTGTCTTCAGGAAATATTGTCTTGTTATTGGGAGGCGAAACGCCCCCCCTACCGGTGGATGCAGCGTCTCCCCGCATAAAAAACGGACTTCATTAATTATAAACAACATAAAACATGACACAAAGTTATCCTCAGTGCTGAAATCAATTTCGATAAATTGTCGAAGAACCCTTTCTCCCTGGAAATGAGAAGTGAGGGTATCGAAAAACCTAAAAATCTCGTTTGTTGATGGTTGTTATTTTACCACAGAGGACAGAGGGCGGTTGCCCTCCGCGGCTCGTATCGGACATTATTTTTTCGATTTACTATAAGCGATAAAGAACGTAGCGCGGGTTTTTAAACCCGCTAATAATCCCGGACATACCAAAAATACTTTTTAAATATATATACGTCATTGTTTGGGTTGTTGAACGGCAAACAAGTTCGCAAACCTAAAGGTTTGAGCTACGAGGTTTGAGCTACGGGGTTTGAGTAAAAACAACTTCTCCATGTCTTCGTGGTAAAATATTATCTCTCATTTCCTGTTTTTCACCTCTCCCGTTTCTCCCATGATATATTTATGAGATGTTTATAACAAATTAATCGAATTAAGGAGGATTATTTGTTATTCTATTGAACAAAAAATAATCTTACTACGTATATAACCCGGAAGAACGGCAGACTGGCAATTACAAGCGAAACAACGAGAAAACATTGTCCACTCGGGTTTCGCTATGTCGGTCATAGTCTGTTTCTTCCAAAAATAAAAAGGAGGAAAAAACTACTATGAAACGACTGACATGGCTTGTGGCAATTGCGTTTGTTATTGTTATGATAGCACCCGTATTTGCCGCACCGCTGTTCCCCGACGTGCCTGAGAATCACTGGGCAAGGGATGCAGTGGCAGACTTGGCGGCCAAGGGAATAATCGAAGGTTATCCCGACGGCACATTCAAAGGCGACAGAGCAGCCACAAGGTGGGAAATGGCGATGGCACTGCAAAGATTCCTGGCTAAAATGGAAGCTGAGCATGCAAAATTCGCAACCAAAGCAGACCTTGAAGCTCTCAGAGCCCTTGTAAACAACTTGAAAGACGAGTTGGACGCTCTCGGAGTCAGAGTAAAGAATCTTGAAGAGAACGTGAGCGCTCTGGACAAGAGAGTTACCGAGCTCGAAAGAATCACATTCGAGGGTGACTTCACAACCCGCTTTGTTACAATCGGAATCCGCAACTCCGGACGTACAGGCACCGCCTGGAATACCGATGTTGGTGGAATAAACGCCGTCAACCCGGCTTCAATCGGCAAGATTGGAACAGTTGACCTGTTCAGCGGTCGTCCGTATGTCAACGGAGCAGGATTCACCGCAAGAGCAAGACTGGGTGTAAAGGTAAAAGTTTCCAAAGATATGAATGCGGGAATTCGCTTTGCGGCATTCACTTCTATGGGAGACCGTTACATCGACGCCTACTGGGGAGTTTCAGCACCTTCTCTCTCAAATGTATTCGCTGGCAATTCCGTAGGCTCCGCCCAGGATATTAACAACAGCCCCTGGACGAGAATGACTCTCGACAACTTCTGGATAGAGCACAAACCCAGCAAGACCAATCTGATGGTTGGTTCTATCAACAAGACCAATATGGATGACTGTGTTCTCCAGAGAATTCCCAACCCGGGAATCGATGGTAGAGATGTCACCAAATATGCTGAGATGGAAGTCGGCGAGGTAAAGAAGGGTCGAGTTTCCACCCTGAAATATTGGGAAGATGACGACTCATACATTCCGTTCTACGGCATAAGAGTGAACGGTAAGACCAAGGTATTCACCAATATGGCATGGGAAGTCATGTACTCAAAGCTTCCCGATGATCCCACAGGAGTAAACAGGATTTTCGTCAATATGGCAGGAGTACAGAATGTCTCATCACTTGACAATCTTACAGCCCCCTATATGTTTGGCCTCAATCTTGATTGGAAGATAAAGGATAAAGGAAACATCAAACTCAATTTCATGAGAGTATCCGAGAACCTGAATAACGGGCAGTCAACAAACTCATTCGCAGGAGTACCCAACTTCCAGGATCTCAACGGCGACGGCAATACCGACTTTATAGCAATGAACGGCCGTGGAAATCTGTGGGCATGGACGGATCCCTGGAGCTACCGTAACACCGCCCGCAACAAGAGACCGATGAGATCCAATACAGATGTTGCTGCTACAATAGATCAGTTCATTTATCCATATATCAGTCAGCAGGGACAGACCTCTTTTGGAATAAGTGTAAACTACAGATTTGACCCCAGTAATATCCGCGTTTCCGCCGCTTATGCAGGATCACAGTATAAGCCCAGCTTGGAATCAGGATTCACCGCCGATGGAAACCACTTCAGACTCGGCGTTGGCTGGACCAATAAAAAGAATAACCTGGATCTCGACCTGGAATATATAGCGACAGATCCTTACTACGATTCCTTCCAGCTTTATTATCCAAATGTTGGAAATATGGTCGAGGGTGGACTTCCCAATTGTATCGCCCTTTACGGAACTGCCTCTTCATCGCTTGAACTTCCGGTGTCATTTGCACCTATGTCAGGCAACTCATATCCAGGCATTGCATACCAACTTCACGATAGCTCGCTCTATCCCAACAACAGGAATGGCCTCCGCTTCGGTGGAGAGTTCCGCTTCCCCAATGGAAACGGCAGAATCAATCTCAGACTTGCATTCCTGGAGCAGAACCTGGCAACCGAACAGCACAGAGATGTCACAGGGCAGTACTTCGGTATGCAGCCCGGATTCATTGACTCAATGTTCGGTCGTCTCGCTGCCGATGCAAATACTGGCGCATACGAGACACCAAAGGGAAAGACATCCCATATCGGTGGTGGAATCGAGTATAAATTCGCTCCCAGCGCATTCAGTGCAGGAGTACAGTATGATAGCTACCATTATGGCAGAGACTCCGGCTGGGCAAGCAATACTACCGTTGCAAGGACCAACGAAGTTGACCTTAGATACGACGTATTCAAGCTCGGACTGGCATACAAGATCTCCAGCAAGTTCACCCTAAACGGTGGATATGACTATGGAAGTATGACCGGTTACCACTCAGTGTTCGCCTGGGATTTCCCCGCTTACAACGCTGGCGACACCGTGGTTGATACATACCAGTCAGTGCCTCACATCGGATTTGACTATGATCTGACGAAAGATACGACCTGGAATTTTGACACCAGATTCATAAACACAACCGACAAGCTGAGTGGCAATCGCACTGGAAACAATTCACCCCAGTCATATAACGGTCTTCAGCTAACAACAACATTCAAGTTGAAGTTCTAAACTAACTACGACTGGATTGGCGATATAATCAATCAGGGAATATAGCAAGGTCGCTCCTGAACGATTGTGTCCAGAGACTAACATAAAACACAAAGCCCCCGGGGAATCTCGGGGGCTTTTTACGTCAAAAGATATAAAATATCATAATCCCGGATAATGCTTTTGAACTCAACGCAGAGATCGCGGAGGTCGCAGAGAGCTTGTAATGTCGAGGGGACATTGTTAATTAATCGCATGGATATTCAGGCATTCTCCGATATAATTTTAGATTGGCGAGAAATGGATTCTATTATTGGCAAAAAGCTTAAGCTATTTCTCCAAATAGTGTTGTTATTTGGGTGGCGGGACGCCGCAGATCAAGAAGGCTAATACTTATTAGAGATAGCTTAAACCTTTTATTAGAATAAACCCCCGGTTTGTCCCATTAGAATACCCCAGAATACCTCTCAGTTTGTCCCATTAGAATACCCCCCGGTTTGTCCCATTAGATTAACCCCCGGTTTTAACCGGGGGAAAGAAAGGAATCCCACCCCTTTTACATTTTTAGCCACTTCAGTGGCTTCCCTTATAAGGAATGCAGGCTTGTTTAAGTATGACATTTTACAAGGCCGTCTTCCAATAAGGAAGGGCATCTTCCATTAAAATAGAACATCAAGATCAAGGCCGAATAATAACTGTGAAAACTTTGAAGAAAAAGAGCAACAAGCTATGAAATATAATAATCTTGTCATATCCACCAGAATAAACGACCGGGTGCTTGTGAGCTTCGCGGCAAACAGGAGAGAGGTAAACGGCATAATAATTGGAGATCCCTTCTGCCTTGCCCGGGCAAGAATAAAGCTTTTTGACATACCCCGACTTGCAGGCGAGGCAAAGAGAGCAAACCTGCTTGTATCTTACCGGACGCCGGTATATCTGACCTCCCGGAATCTCGACAACACGGTGTCTCTTATAGAAAGCATGGTCAGGGATAGTGTTGTGGATGAAGTCAGGATCCAGGACATTGGACTTTTACATCGTCTTCAAAAAATTTCCCGGTCAAAAATAAAGCTCACCTGGAGCATTTATGGTAGTCAGAGGGAGTTCCCCGGTATGGATATCCCCATAAACCAGGCTCAGGTCGATTTCCTCAAATCAAAGGGAATCCAAAGCTTCGAGGTAACATCGGCTGTCGCATACAGCATACTTACAAACAAGTATCCGCTTGACTTCAATATGCAGGTATATCATTATAAGTATGACCCCGTATCTTTTTCCCGACGATGTTATACGGAAGAATATGCGGGGCATTGCAGAAGGGAATTCGATGACGCCGACACGAACCTCCCTTGCGACGAGGTATATTATCTCCAGGACGAGGAGAAAAAGGGAATGAAGTATGTTATGGAGGGGCACAGGATACTGGAGTTTCCCGATCCGGAAGAATTCAGGGAATTGATTGACTCGAACATGGAAATAGATACTCTTGTTCTCGAAGGGAATGAAATAGGGGAGATAAATGATATGATAGGGATGCTGACGGATAACGGGTAGCGGAGGCCGGATCTGTAGGAGGGACGTCCCCGTCCCGATATATGGATTACGGAAGTCGGAGGTGAAGGTATCGAGAAACCTCAACATTCCGGTTATTTCCCATTTTCCTTTTCATGTTTTACAGTTCTTGCTTTTAAAAATATAATTACATCTTTCATATAGAGCTTCAGGAAATTCGGCGGTACAGGCTCAAAATTTGATGTTATATAGTCCATCTGCTTGCTATCAAGAGTCTTCTCAATTTTTTGCGAGGTCTTACCGGTCAATTTTTCCATCTTCTCACGGTCATCAAGATGCTCCTTGATCAAGACCAAATGAGATAAAATCTTTCTTGCCTGTTCAGGTGAAATCGCAAGTTGGCTGTTTTCATCCATCCTCATTATTCCGTCGAGCAATTCGCCGAGGGTTAGCTTTCTGTAGGCATTGGTATCCCTGAATGTTATTGTCTTTTTGATTCTTGATATTCCAAACATAGTAATAGAAATAACAAAAATCGAAATTAAAACAACATACAGAGTAGGAAATTTCCTGACTTGTTTTTTGGTTCTTCTCTTTTTTGCAGGTGTTTTCTTCATCATAGTATTACCATGTATTAACGTTTTTATTAACCACAGAGTTCGTCTGATAGAAGAGGGAGAATGGGATCCGGCTCTGCAATCCATAATTCATCTTCAGTTCTTCATTACCCTTTATGTCCTTTGCAGATTTGGGGTGAGAAACCAAATCCACATTCCGCCCTCCGCTTTCCTGATTTCCTGATTTCCTTAGAGGTAAAGTTTATTATTTCCTTATCGGGAAGCCACTGAAGTGGCTACGGATTTGAAATCGAGACAGGGAGATTGGGATTCCTTTTATCCCCCCGGATAAAATCCCTAATCTTTATATACAATTTTTGGGATGGAGTGAATTGGCCGATAATCATATCAATTTTTGTGTCATCCTGAGCGGAATACGATCTTTTCCTTTCCCGGATAAAACATGGCAAGAACAGACATATACTTGCCTCCGATTTATCCCACAGCGAAGGATCTCATCCCCGGGGATCTACTTCAGAATAATCCTCTTTTTTATCAAGACCTGCTCCATTAAACAATCAGGGCCGAGATTCTTCGCTGTGTCAATCACGAGCATCAAGAAAATTTTATCTTTAAGAAAATCATCGGATTAAAGCAACTCATTCTTGATCCGCTCAGAATGACAATTTGCAAGGCTTTTTTCAATAAGGAAGGACATCTTCCATTGGAATAGAGCATCAAAATCAAGGCTGAAAGGTCATCAAGATGAAGGCAGAATAAATGTCATCAAAGATTAGATAAAATCCGGGGGTTAATCTCATGGGATGAACTGTAGGGTAGATCTCATGAAAACATATCCTGTATTCCACATTCCGCCCTCCGCTTTCCTGATTTCCTAATTTCCTAAGAGGTAAACTTCGCGCTTTCCTCATTGGACAAATGCGGAATTATTACTATAATATAAATAACAGTATTTAACAGAGAAATAAAAGGTTACTTCATCAACCGGAGTTTGTTATGAAAATTACGGATAAGCGACAAAAATTTGTGAAAATTGCAATAGCTCTCGCAATTATATTTGTTATTCTGCTTGCAATCGATATGCTGCGAAGAATGGAGTATAACCCTTTTTTCAGGAATAAATCTCCCATTCCGTGGTCATCTTTCAGGAAAGATCACAACCGCAGGGGTTACTCCAACACAGTACAATTAAGGGAAATGACCTTGCAATGGAAATTCAGCGGTGATCATGAGTTCCTTTCCTCGCCCGCGATAGGACCCGACGGGGTTATATATATCGGTTGTGATGACGATCATTTGTATGCCATATACCCCACCGGCGCGTTGAAGTGGAGAGTCAAAGTCGGTGACAATTTAATTTCTTCCCCGGCTGTTGACATCCGGGGAAATGTCTTCATTGGAAGTGAGGACGGCAATATATATGCCGTGTCAAAAGACGGGGAGATTTTGTGGAAATTCAAAACCGGGGGATATGTGCATTCTTCTCCGATAATTTACAAAGGCACGATATATGTCGGCTCCAATGATGGTTTTTTGTACGCCCTTGATCAGAACGGCAAGCTGAAATGGAAATTCCAGGGGAAAGGTAAGATTTACTCATCGCCCTCTGTTGACAGGAAGAACAGGATATATTTTGCCGACACATCGGGATTTCTCTACTCGGTCAACAGGAGTGGAAACCTTATGTGGAAATATGACCTGGGACATCCCGTGTATTCATCCCCTGCCATCACACACTGGAACGATATCGTAATAGGATGCGATGATGGCAAGGTCTATCGATTCTCCGGCAGCGGGAAGCTTCTCTGGACATTTCAGACTCAGGGAGTCATAAGATCTTCCCCGGCAATAGACGGAGCGGGGAATATCTACGTAGGCTCATATGACCGTTCTTTTTACGCAATCGACCGAAAGGGGAAACTTCTCTGGAAAACCAAAACCGACGGGGAGGTCGAATCCTCCGCGGCAATAACAGGCGACAGGACAATAATATTCGGTTGCAACGACGGGACACTGTATGGCCTGGATCATGAGGGAAACACCTTGTGGGAATTTTCTGCGCTTTCGGATATTACATCATCTCCGGCGTTGGGAGATCAGTTTGTCGTGGTGGGATGCGAGGACAACAGCGTGTATTGTTTTCACAAGGTGAAGTGAGGGCTCGGAAGTCGGAATCCCATTCACCACAGAGGTCGGATCTGTAGGAGGGACGTCCCCGTCCCGATAAGGAAATCAGGATAACGCAGGCCTGATGTGTTTATTCATCGTAGTGAAATCGAAAAATCTATACGATTGAAAAACAAAAATAATTATACAGGTGATAATATGAAACTGATAGTCGGATCCCGCGGCAACCTTAACAGCACACGGGCGATAATTGAGGGAACCGGTGGAAAAATTGATGAGGTTTATCTGTCGGTAAAAAATTCAAGGTTTGGATCGGGCAGAAATTACGTTCACGAGGTTGATATTTCCGAGATTGCCCGGCAGGTTGAAATTGCAAGGAAACACGATGTTCACATTTCCCCTGCGTTCAATACTGTATGCTTCGGGGTGCAGAAATTTAACGATAGTTTTCGAAATGAATTTGCAAATCTCATCAGCGACCTCCGGGAAGTCGGCATTGACAGGATTATCATCTCGGATCCTTATTTAATGGAGATTGTCCGGGATAAATTTCCCGATATAAAAATAATAGTCTCGGTATTTTCCGAGGTTGACTCCATAAACAGGCTGAAATTCTATAACGATTTGGGTGTTGACAGAATTGTTATTCCTCACGAGTTAAATCGAAATTTGGAAAAACTAAAAAGATTTGTTGAAGTGTCAAAATGTGACCTGGAACTTCTCCTGAACCTGGGTTGCTCCCACTATTGCGCCCGGGGCGACACGCACTCCATGTTCACGGGGCATTATGTGGGCGAGATGAGGAAAAAGGTGATGGGGGACTGTTACAATGCATATTGCAGCCGTTATAAGCTCAACCACCCGTCCGATTTCCTTTCCCAGGACTGGATTCGTCCCGAGGACATTTACCGTTACGAGGAAATCGGGATAGAATATTTCAAGATTGCAGGAAGAGCGACATCCACATCCCGGGTTATTAAAACGACAAATGCATACCTTGACAGGAGTTATGAAGGTAATATTTTCGAGCTGATATCAACATATTACCCATTTACAGACAGAGTAGAAGAACAGAGAAACCCAAACCCCGATTCGAAGAAAGGCAACCCCCTATACATCCCAAACAAAAAACTCGATGAGATAATGGATATATTATATGAATGCGGACACAGGTGCGACGAATGCAACAGGTGCGAGTCTTTGTTCAATTCTCTTATATCGTGATTGTATTTTATTCAACGCAGAAGCCTGCCCTGCCTGCTCTGAATTTATTTCAGGCAACTCGTTTCAGGACGGGTTCAGGATGACTGGAAGAGGTCTGAATAGTTTCGTTTAGATTATATTATTCACTCCCACCAAATGTTTTTACAAAAAACTCCCTTTTCTTCTCCGGTCCGTCCCATTTTTCAATAATTTCCTGGAATTCCTTCGCTTTTTTCTTGGCCTCTTCATCTCCGAGGAGCTTGTCAACCGCATCCAGGATCTTCCCGGGAGTCACGCGGAGTTTTTTTATCCTTATGGCAAAGCCCTTGCGGACGAGACATTCTATATTCGCCTCCTGCTCAGGTTGCATTCCCACGCCGACGACGGGAGTTCCGGAAAGGCAGGCTGTCATTACCGTGCCTATTCCGCCGTGAATCACCGATATGTCCGCCATGGGATTGACTTTATGAGCGGGGATCCACCCCGTTGCAATAACGTTCTCGGGAATCTTCACATCCATCTTCTCAAGCAGTCCCTTCACGGGGGCGATTACGGTGTATGGTCTCTCTCCGAATCCCTCGATAATCTTCGCAACGATTTCCGGAGTGCCGGAGCTTCCCATTGCAAAGTAAATGACAGGCTTGTCTTTGGGCATATTCAGGATCTCTTCCGGTATGTCATAACTCAACTTCCCCAGGAGAGGCCCTATAAAATGATAATTGGGCGGAAAATCGGTCAAATCTGAAAATTCCGGAGGTTCTGCCATAAGGGTGTAGTCTCCCTCCCAGAGACCTCTCATATTCCTGAAAGGTTTAACACCGAATTTTCTTGCGGCCTTGTTAAAGGGACCTGTCATGAATCCCACTATCATATTCATTATACCGCTGCTGAGCTTGTCCATTATCTTTTCGGGTATCCACCTTAATATGGGAAAATCGAACATATCGGGATAAGTGCCGAGTCCTGAACGGTAATATACTTCCGTCCAGGTAGATTGTATGACCCAGAGAAGCGGCACTTTAGCCACCCTGCATGAGATTGAAGCACTGAAACAGAATCCCGTCACAACCGCAACGGGATCAACTTCCTTATATAAAGCCAATTCATTTTCCACTCTCTCGATAAGCTCCTCCGCACTGAAGAAATCGCCAAACTCCTCGCCCTTGTCAATCTTGTAAAGACGCTCTATCTTCTCCGGTGTCATTCGCGGGTACATCTTCTTCATTTCGAAGCCTTCCTCGGTAATGACCTTTTCGAATTCTCCCCCATAGCTCATAAAAAGAACGTCAAAATCATC
Source organism: Vulcanimicrobiota bacterium (assembly GCA_021107945.1). Lineage (GTDB taxonomy): Bacteria > Vulcanimicrobiota > JAJTBE01 > JAJTBE01 > JAJTBE01 > JAIORV01. The sequence goes on from JAIORV010000038.1 coordinate 19,579, forward strand.
CTTGCAGGCTTTTGCTATTTGAATCATTCTTGTGGTTTCCGCCAGGTTACAGGTTTCCGGCGCCAGGATAAGTGTTTTCATATTATTTCCACCTCATTTTTGTCTAAACCACGAAGTCACGGAGAGCACGGAGGGCACAAAGTTTTTAATTTAATTCTTCGCGTCCTTCGTGGCTAAGGGGAATGGGAAAGGGGACGTGGGAAACGAGATCCATTACCCGTCATCCATTATCCATTATCCGTTTTCCATTATCCGTTTATCGGGACGGGGACGTCCCTCCTACAGATTTGACACCTGTTCTCCGATTTCTGAGATTATTCCAAAGTTTACCAGGTTCGTGCCTGGTGGTATTTCATTCCAGGATAGAACGGAAAGGACGGGGAAGGCATGTTGTGTAATATTTCGTATTGCCGTTCTGATTTGTGGGGCAACCAGCAAGACAGGTTCCAGGTTGTTTTTCATCATTTCCATGACTTTTACTCCAAGTTCCTCAAGAATTACTTGTCCCTTTTCAGGTTCAAGAGTGAGAATGGATCCTGTTTCGGTCTTGACAATAGAATCGATGATACATCGTTCTACCTGAGGATCAAATGATATAACCTTTATCTGTCCTTCCTCGCTAATAAACTTGCTGCATATTGCCCTTGAGAGGGCGTATCTGACGCATTCGGTGAGTATCTCCACGTCCCTGGTAAGCTCAATATTATCGGCTATTGTTTCCATTATAGTGACAAGATCCCTTATTGAGACCCTTTCCCGGAGTAGGTTTTTCAGAATCTTTTGAATACTGCCGGGGCTTATATTATAGTTTTCAAGATCCTTTACAACGGCCGGGTAAGATTCTTCAAGGTTATCAATCAGCATTTGTACGTCCTGCCGTCCCAGAAGGTCGGGTGCATAGGAGCGAATAACTTCTTTCAACTGGACTGTGATAACGCTCAGTTCGTCGAATATCATGCATCCAATCTGCTCGGCCTTTTCACACATTTTGCGGGAAATCCAGATGCCGGGAAGGCCAAATGTGGGATCAATCACTTGTTTACCCACCAGTTCTTTCAATTTATCATCAGATCCGATTGCAAAGAAGTAACCGGGGATTGTCTCACCCCTTGCAATCTTTACGCCTTTTATTTTTATCTCATAGACCGTGGGGGCAAGCTTGCGATTTTCTATGACATTGACTCCGGGAATCAGCAGTCCCAATTCCATGGCGATTTCTTTTCGAATTGAAGCTATCCTCTCAAGCAGACCGCCTCCCCGTCCGGGATCTGCAATATTGATAAGCTCCTTTCCAATCTCAATTAAGAGTGGATCAACAAGCATATCCTTGAGGATATGCATTCTTCTGCGATCAATCTCTCTGAGGTGAAGTTCTCTGCGCCCGTCGGTTCCCGCTTCATCTGCGGGTTTATGCTTTTTCCTGTGCTGCGGGGGGATCGTTTCCTTGTTTATATTCCGCAATATGAGATCCATGTGACATACGCGGTCAAAATCCCCCAGGATTCGTCCCCGATACTCCTCTATCGCCTCGGTGGCTTTATCTCCGCCGATTAATCCCAGGGACTCAAGGGTGGCGTGATGAATTTTTTCATCGGGACTTTCCAGGAATTTCTTTATAAGATCAATGTTTTCAGTTTTGCCGGGTTCTCCCATCTCTTTCAATGTAACAACAAGATCACCTGAACCCATCTTTGAAATATCATCTTTTATATTCTCGCTTGTTTTTTTTCTCTTCCTGACGCTCTTTTTTTCTTTCATGGTTTCAGTCCCTCCTAATTTAGTATCTATTCACCGCAAAGACCACAAAGACCACAAAGATTTTTTGTAGGAGTGATGTCCCTACCCCGATAATATCCCTTTGCACCTTCTTTGCGTCCTTTACTTCTTTGTTGTTTATTTTAAATTCCTTTTTATGGAATGAAAAGCTTTCCAGAAGGTGAATAGTAACACTATTTATACTCCTATACTCCCGTGAATTTCCTTGACATAATTAATAATCCTCACCGGGGCGATTACCCCGGGGCACCCATTAAGTTTTTTTCTGGAAGAATATATATTGATACTTATGCAAGAGATGGTGGAAAACCTGTTTGATTTGCAGGAAAAAAAAGGAAATCAAAGAACACAAACCAGGAAATTTTATGATTATCCGTTTCAACCGGTAGCGGGGGTTTCTAAACCTCCCGTTGTATCAGGAAACCTGAAGGTTTCCGCTACCGGATTTTTTCTCCATTAATCATATGATCAAACTTGAATCAAAGAAGGTGACTAAAATGGGAAAGACAATTATTGAAAAGATACTACAGAATCATACTGAAGACAGGGTCGAGCCGGGCAAAATTGTCTGGATCGAGTTGGATGTCCGCTCTGCGAGGGATTTTGCCGGAGCGAACGTCGTCAAGAATTTCGAGAAGCATTTCCCCGGTGAGAAAGTGGAGAATCCCGACAAGACATTCTTCACATTCGACTGCAATGTTCCGGCGAATACAATCGCATACGCCGAGAACCAGCACCTGTGCCGTCTTTTTGCAAGAAAACAGGGGATCCAGGTGTATGACGTCGACGCGGGAATCGGCTCCCATGTTATGTTGTACGAGGGACTTGCGTTACCCGGGGGAACCGTTGTGGGAACCGACAGTCACTTGAACATAATGGGCGCAATTGGATGTTTTGGTCAGGGAATGGGCGATTCTGACATTGCGTTTGCATTTAAAACCGGGAAGACCTGGTTTGAAGTTCCGGAGACAATCAAAATTACAATCAATGGCACTTATGATTATCCAACAACGGGAAAGGATCTCATTCTTTTCATTCTTGGAAAGATGGGAGCGGCAGGCGCATTGGGCAAGTGTGTTGAGTTATATGGTGAGATGGTTGATCGTCTCGACCTGGAGGATCGCATCACAGTTGCAAGTATGGGCACGGAGATGGGAGCTATTTCCATTGTAATCCCGCCTTCCGATGAAATAATAAAGTTCTACAGGGATATGGGCAAGAAGTTCAATCCGGTATTTGCCGATCCCGACGCAAAATACTCTCAGGAGCTTGAATTCGATATCCAGGGATTGAGACCCCACATCGCAAAGCCTCCACATCCCGATGATACCGTTCCCGTGGATGAGCTTGACGAGATAAAGGTTGATTCGGTTTTCATAGGATCATGCACAAACGGAACATACAAGGATATCAAGATCGCCGCCGATATACTCAAGGGCAAAAAAGTCGCTCCGGGCGTAATGGTGAAGGTTGTTCCGGCAACAAGAGAAACTTATGGAAGGCTTCTGGAGGACGGAATTATCCAGGTATTATTTGAAAGCGGCGTTATTGTGAGCAACCCCGGCTGTGGCGGTTGTGCCCAGGGACAGATTGGAATGACCGGCAAGGGCGAGGTTCAAATCAGCACATCAAACCGTAACTTCAAGGGCAAACAGGGAAGCGGGTTCACATACCTTGCAAGCACGGTCACAGCGTCTGCATCGGCGATAACGGGTAAAATCGCAACATTGCCTGCAAGAGTTATTGTAAGAAAATAACTTTTGTTTGTATCTATTCAACGCAGAGATCGCAAAGAGCGCGGAGATAAGAAAAAGAGAACTTTCAGATAATTTAATTTTATACTCGAAAATCGGTATTCAGAATTTAGTGAATAGCAGACAATGCTTCTAATCCTCTGCGTCCTCAGCGTACTTTGCGGTGAAAATCGATAGAGGTTGAACAGTTACTTTTGTTTTATTATAAGGAGTTGATCAAATATGAAACCGGGAATATTAAAAGGACGAATATGGGTAATAACAGATCCCGACACGGATAAATTAATAAATAACATTGACACCGATATGATATATCACAACGCACATCTGGCGGTTACCGAGATAGAAAAGATGGGACAATATGCATTCGGCAACCTGACAGGATGGAAAGATTTCCCCAAAAAAGCCGGTGAGGGTGATATAGTTGTATGCGGGACGAACTTCGGCTCAGGATCATCCAGACAACACGCAGTTGATTGCTTCCGGGCGCTGGGAGTTCAGCTCATAATCGCAGGATCCTTCGGAGCGATTTACAAGCGTAACGCCATAAACTCCGGCATGCCTATCCTCACATACCCCGACGTGGACGACGCCAAAATAAAATCCGGTGATGAGGTAGAGGTTGACCTGGAGAAAGGAAAGCTCAAGAATATCACAACCGGTGAGTATCTTCCGAATGCGGATCCTTTCTCAATAGTTCAGATGGATATTTATCGAGCCGGTGATCTTTTTGAATACGCTAAAGCTTTGGGTTAATTATTTACCGCAGAGATCGCGGAGTTCGCAGAGGATAACCGGAGAAAAAATATTGAGTAGCAAGGGGGTTGCATTTAATGAAAGTCAAGGATTATATGACAGGGAATGTAATAACGGTACGGGAAGAGGACTCGTTACTTCAGGCAAGGAATTCGATGAAAAAAAATCAAATCCGTCATTTGCCTGTTCTGAATGACGAGGGTAAACTCGTGGGTATTATCACTTTTTCCAATATAATGGGATATACTCCAACACAAGCGATTTCAATGAATTTCTGGGAGATGATGGATATAATATCCCGTAAAAAGGTGAAAGACGCAATGACGGTAGCGCCCGCCACGGCTACCCCCGACATGCCCATAGAAGATGTGGCGACACTTTTCAGGGAAGAAAAAGTGGGAATATTGCCTGTGATAGAGGAAAATCATCTTATAGGCATTATTACCGACACAGATGTTCTCAATGCATTTACGGACCTGATGAGAATGCTCAGGAAAGAAAAGTATGATTTCTCGAAGATTCACAGGGTGAGCAAGGTTTAATGTCCGGGATTTAACATTATTTTAACAATCAATTATTGATATGCCGGGGTTTTTCATGCTAATATTGATATGTAGAGCTTCGGCTTTTTAATTAACTGTGAACTTTTCTCTAACATTCCAAAAAGAAACGGAGAATTTATATGGATATAAGACCCACACAATCCAACCAGACTGAAACCAACCAGACCCCTTACAAGTTTCATGATAATAAGCAAAAAAATGTGGATGTTCATCCGGATCATTACAAAGTCGCGGCGAAGATTGATGTTGATAAGGATCATAATCTCTCCGATAAAGAGATCAAGTCTTATCTTAGAAAAGAAGATATACTCAGAGATCCCGCGATTGCGCAGACAGACGAAAAATTAATATTAAGAGATTACAAACGAACTCTTCAAAATCAGCCCATCGAGCAGACACCCTCATATCATTCGTATGAAGAGCTTACAAATGAACTCCATGCGCTGGTTGAGAAATTTCCCGATACAGCGGAACTGATTTCTCTTACAAAGTCGAGCGAGGGAAGAGATGTGTGGGCATTAAAAATAACGAAGAAACCTGAACCAGATCCGCAAGATCCGGAGAATCCGGAAAATCCCGGGGACGGACAGACACCACCCCCGCAACAGCCGGCGGAACCCGGTGAATCACGCTGGATTCTCTCGGATGAAAACAATCAGAATCCACCGGCACAGGAACCGGGGCAGGAGCCTGGACAGGAGCCCCCCGATAACGGAGAACCGCAGGAACCCAGGAAGCCTGGGATTTTGATCACCGGCGAGCACCATGCAAGAGAATGGATATCGCTCGAAGTGCCGCTTTTCGCCGCAAAACAGATCCTGGAAAATTACGAAACAGATCCCAAGATGAAGGAGAGAGTTGATAAATCCGTTATATGGGTTGTCCCTCTTGTAAATCCCGACGGTTATGAATATACCAGGAATGAGAGCTTCTGGTGGAGGAAAAACCGCCAACCCATAACCGAGACGGCTTGTGACATCGAAGAACAGCCCCCCGGGAACCTGTGCAATCTCCCCGGTGGCGTGGGTACATCGAAAAGAAGTGATGACGAGATTCTTGGCTATGGAATTGATCCCAACCGTAATTATGTCGATGATAATCCCGATAATTATAATATGTACCGTCCCGAGGGCGACACTGCCTGCTCCACATGGGATGACGAAGGCGCATCGGACAGAATTTCCAGTAGTACATACCGTGGACCCGCTGGCGGATATGCCCCGGAAGTGAAGGCATTGATGGATCTCCAGGAGAGCGGGCAAATTGACGCGGCAATCGATTTTCATTCATATGGTCGTATGATACTTTATCCAATCGGTCACAGTTACGATGAGCATGCCGAAAATGAGGAAGAATACAAGCAGGTTGCCCAGAATATGTCTCAGATCATTCATGACGCCGATGAGGAGGGAGTTACATACAGGCCGATGAAAAGCACGGATCTCTATCCCGCCTGTGGAACATCGGAAGATTTCCAGTATGCAAACAAGATTCTGGGTTTCACGGTAGAACTTGCCAGGAGTTATGCCCCCGACGAGGAGGATATAGAGCCCATCCGCAAGAGACTTCTGGGAGCGCAATTATACCTGATAGATTATGCGATAAACAAGCCTCCTGAGCCCGAGCCGGAACCCCAGCCCATTCCCCAACCACAAAACCCTGCGACCTCATAATATTTATATATATCAGACTTAATAAATTTTGTCTGATATCTTTCTTCAAAAAATGCGGAGGGCAATCGCCTTCCGCATTTCAATTCGGACATTTATTATTAGAAATACTACAAGCTGTTTCTAATAAGTATTACCTTTTTTGCTCTGCGGCGAAACACCGCAGCCACCGACATTATTATAATGGTGGATGTTGGAGTGAGGGTGGGGTCGGCGTCCCGCCGCCCATATGACGAATCCCTTTGTGGTCTTTGCGGTGATAAAATATTATCAATAACTGGAAATAGCTTAAATCATTTAACCACTCTTATGGTCTTCAATGTTGGGTCCTGTGGGCCTTGTATGTGTACGCCGGCTTCCATCTCCAGGATTATATGATCGACCACTTCCACCGTGATTTCATCTCCCGGTCTGAGCATCGGGATGCCCGGTGGATATGGAGTTATCATCTCATTACAGATCCTGCCGATCGATTCCCGGAAAGAAACAACCTCAAAGGGAGCAACAAAAGCTTCCCTCGGCGTCATCAATTGCCGGGGCCAGTCGGGAAGCTCAAGGGGGCGATCTTTCCTTTTATAGAACAGCTTGATTTTCGAGAGCATTGCATGTTCGCGGTTCCAATTTTTTACATCCTTGCAAGCAGATACAATCTTTCGGACATCCTCTTTTGTATGTCCTATTGTAATCAGGGCGACGCAATTGAAAAGCTCGGACATTTCTATCTGTAGGTTGTATTGATTTCGTAAAATCTGCTCTACCTCATATCCCGTGTAACCCAGTTCTCTTGCCGTTATCGTGAGGCGGGTTCCGTCAAAACCGTAAACCCCGGGTCTTCCGACAAGCTCGTATCCGAATGTCCTCAAGCCCTTTACTTGATTTATTTCATCTCTGGCATAATTTGTAATCTCAAGTGTATTATCGAGGAGTTCAAAGCCCCTCGTCGCGAGGTTCATCCTGGCCATATCAAGACTTGCGACCATCAGGCACGAGGGACTGGTGGAAAGAAAAAGTCTGATTGCGGACTCAAGTCTTCCCCGATCAATCCTGTCACCTTTCACGTGCACCATAGATGCCTGACACATGCTTCCACCCAGCTTATGCGTGCTGTTGATACACATATCCGCTCCGGCATCAAGGGCCGACATGGGGAGATCGGGATGGAAATGAAAATGCGGACCCCAGGCGGCATCCACGAGAGTGGGTTTATCGTAGCGATGGGCTATTCCAACTATTTCCTTCAGGTTACATGCCGCCCCGTAATATGTGGGTGAGAGTATATAAACCGCCTTTGCGTCGGGATTCTCTTTTAATGTTTTCTCGACGGTTTCAGGGGTTACGGTATGGTCAACCTGCATTTCATAATCATATTCGGGTTCCATATAAACGGGGACTGCACCGCTGAGAATGAGCGCTCCTGTTGTGGAGCGATGCACATTGCGGGGAAGCAGGATTTTGTCGCCGGGGTTCAAGATAGAAAGGATCATTGCATGGTTCCCCGACGAGGAGCCGTTTATCATAAAATATGTATGATCTGCGTTGTAAGCAAGTGCCGCCAATTCCTGAGCTTCCCTGACAACGGAACTGGGCTGATTAATATCATCGAGTCCCAGAACCTGGCTCACATCGGCCTCAAGACCATATTTCTTTACAAACTCCCGAAATCTCTCATGCGCTCCCTTTCCCTGCTGGTGTCCCGGCACATGAAATGTGGTTATGTTTGAATCAATGTAATTTTCCAGAGCTTCAAAATATGGCGTTCTGGATTGGTCTATATTCTTTTTTTTATCTGTCGTATGATTATTGTTGACAAGTGGTATTATCATTTTGATACTTCCAATTTTTAACTTCTAACTTCCAACCTGAGACTATCGAATAATTAATTTTTTCACCGCAGAGATCGCAGAGGATTAATAAAGAAGAATGGCGACATCTCTGTGTCCTCTGTGGTTGATGGAAGTGGGAAAGGGGACGTGGGAAACGAGATCCATTACCCGTCATCCATTTTCCATTTTCCAATATCCATTATCCGTTTATCGGGATGGGGACATCCCTCCTATAAGGGAAAAGGGAAAGGGGAAAGGGGAAAGGGGAAAGGGGAGCCGTTCTCCGTCTTCCATTCTCCATCATCCATTTTCCATCTTCCGACATCCGACCTCTATTTGCGGACTGCCTCTATCTGGGCAATCTTTCGTTTTATATTTGTCATCAACTTGTCTTTGGGAAACTTTTTCTTGAATTCCTTTGCGTATTTCATTGATATTTCCCTGGCCTTTGGATCTTTTGATAAATAATACCACATATATCCTGACTCTACCAGTTTGAAATAAAACTTGGAGGTTTTTGGGGAAATCTTAACTGCCTTTTCAAAATTCTCCACCGATTTCTTATAACTTTCAACCCGTTCATCCCTGTCTGTATTGCTATGACCCTGGAAGAAATAGGTCTCGCCAAGAGCGGAAAAGCCCTGGGACATCTTAGGTTGAACCTGCGTCAGCTTATTATATGACTCAATGGCGGAGTCATAATCTTTTATTGTCAGATAAACCTTGCCCAATCCATAGTAGCCATTTGCATTTTTCGGGTCAAGTTCTATTGCATTCTCGTATGCCTCAATAGCGGCGTTTTGCATTCCCTGCCTGCGAGCAAGCCTGCCCTTGATTTCATATGCTTCCAGATTATTGGGATCAATCAATATTACCTTCTCAAGGATATCGATAGCTTTAAAATTCTTATTCTTGCCTTCCAGTTTCTTTGCCTCGTCAAGAAGCTTCTTTACTGTTTTTTTCTGATCGTCAGTCAGATTTACAACAGGTCTGGGCTTTTTTGTCTTGCTCGGCTTTGCTGTGGGTTTTATAGATTTGTCGGGTGCGGGAGTCTTTTCTTTGTCATCCTTTTTCTGACACCCCACCACGAGAATAAAAGACAGCAACAATAAAACAACGAAAACTTTTGTCCATGATTTTCTAATCAAAAAAGATCACTCCTGAAAACATATATTACTACAGTATAATATTTCACAAAAAACCCGAGCTTCCCTTTTTTCTCCTGCTAATCCCGGGTTTTCTTTTTCGACTTAGCGGCCTTTTTCTTTAAAGGTTTTAGCAATTCTCCGGCAAGCTTGATAAATTCCCCTCCGGGCTGTTTTTTTATATACTCCCTCAAATGCTTGTTGGACTGTCTTTTTTTGCCCATTTTTCGCAAAACAATCCCAAGTTGAAAGTGAACATCATTATTATCCCTGTCAAGCTCAAGAGATTTATTGAAGTATTCACATGACTTTTCCAAACTATCTTCTTTTAATGCAATCGTACCGAGAAAATAATATGAAACCGCCGAGTGATGCTTCTCTTCATCCAGCTTCGTGGCAAGCTCCAACTTGGACTTCGCTTTGGAGATTTCTCCTTGTTGCAAATAAATTATTCCAATATTGTTGTGGATGAATGGATTGTCAGGATCAAGCTTCAATGCCTTCAAATAATATTCCAATGCCTTGTCGAAATTCTTGACGGTCTTATAAAACCAGCCCAGGCTATTGAGCAGTCCGGTATTATCGGGTTGTAATTCCAGGGCTTTCTCGAAAAGAACCATTGCCTCGTCGAACTTTTCCTTCTTGGCATACATCCATGCAAGGTTGGAATATGCTTCCACTGATTCGGGATCAAGCTGAATTGCCTTCTTGTACATTTCCACAGCTAACTCAGGCTCTCCCAGGTTTTCGTTGGCCCAACCCAGGTTAAAGCATGTGTGAGCGGAATTGGGATTAAGGTTCAGGGTTTTGCGGAGGTATTCAGATGATTTCTTCCATTCCTTCATGTGGGCATAAATTTCACCCATCAACTGATAGACTTCCGGATCATCGGGTTCTTCCTTTAATGATGAGTTACATTTTTCCATCGCCTCATCAAACATCTCGAGCTGAGTATAAGCTACCGCAAGGTTCTTGTGAACTTCCGGGTTTATGTTGGAGTCAAGCTCTATTGCCTTTTTCAGGGAATCCACACTTTCCTGGAAAAATCCAAGACGCAGAGAGATCAATCCGAGATGGTAATATGCCTCGGAATGATTCGATTTCAACTCGATTACTTTCTTCAACTCATTATAAGCATCATTATAATCTTCCCTGGCAAGGAATGTGTGAGCGAGACTGTAGTGTGCATTCAATATATATTGGGGATCGTCCGAGATACTCAGCACCCACGAATATTCCGATATGGCGGCTTCATAGTCGCTCATCAGGTAGTATGTCCATCCCAGCTTTAAATGTGGGGCGGTATAATCGGGATAAAGTTCGATAGCCGTTTCGAATTCCACCGCCGCTTCCTCAAGCATCCCCTTTTCCTGATAGACGCATCCCAACCCGTTGTGCGGGAAAGGCATGTCAGGGTCCAGGGATATTGCCTGCTCGAAGGACCTGGTGGAAAGTTCATATTTTTCCGATTGAAAGAAAACCCAGGCAAGATTATTATAAATTATGGGCACGTCCGGATCAAGCTCAATCGCAATCTTGTAATGCGCAATGGCACTTTCATAATCATGTGTTTTTTGATACATATTTGCAAGAAAAAAATGGGTAGCGCCCGATCCCCGGTCGAGTTCCAACGCCCTTTTTAAATGCTTTATAGCTTTTTCCGTATTCTCCAACATATCATGAACCAGTCCCAGGTGGTGATTCGCCTCAAAATTCTCATGATCATCAACAAGAACTTTTTCAAGTTGTCGCTTGGCGTCTTCGGGCATCTTCAACTGGTAAAAAGCAATGCCTGATCGCAAGTTGCGCCAGAGATTGTAAGCTGCGAGGTCACGCTCGTCAAGATGGTTGGAGAGTTTCCTGAATCCAAATGATCTCTTTGCCATGATCTGTTCCATCTCAGCCGAGGTGAGGTCATCAATAATCGGGGTGTTGTGATCCACAAATCCTTCAACATCCAACTCCGACTCCTCAACCCTATACTCGACTTCTCTTTCCCGGAGGTGCTCCTGGATTTCCAGGGTTGCTTTCTTTACCTCTTCAGGACTGCCGAACACACCAATTCCAGACGGGCCGTCTTCATTCTTTTCATTAAGAAGAGGAAACAGTCTGAGCTTTGGGTTATGCTGAGAGCTGAGAAAAAGAATCAGGTTATATATGCCCCTGCTATTTTTTAAGGGATCCTGGTTCAGTAGAAAGAATATCTTTGTGCTTCTCAATAATATCAATCCCTGCAATCTTATTTTCCAATGATAATTAGATTAAACCAAAAGGAAATTTTTGTCAAGATATTGCTATCCTATACATTCCCTTTTCAGAACCGGGATATACAACGCTCACCACCTTATTTTCCTGTCCCGCGATTTGGATGGCGGATGGTCGGGAGACCGGTAGTGCCCAAAGAACTTATTTAATATGATTTAAAAGAAAGAATAATGAAGAAAAAGGGAACTGATGATAAACCGCAAAGAAACAAAGGGCGCAAAGATTCCCGTAAAGAAATTTTACAAACTATACTTAACCGATGAGGGCGATTGCCGACCACCCGGATAATATTATTTTATTATGGGGAGTATTATAAACATGAGGTGTAAACGAGGTACATTGTCTGCAATCGGAAATACTACCGTTGGTCTATCAATCCCTTGAATCCTCTGTGGTCTTTGCGGTCTTTGCGGTGATAAAACAAATTCCTCATCCATCCCTTGCGATACGTTTATCGGGATGAGGACATCCCTCCTACAGATTCGGGCTGCTTTATTCGTTTTCCGAATTCCTCTGTGGTCTTTGCGGTAAAAAATGTCATCAAAGATTAGACCCAAATCGGGGGGTGCCTGAATAAATACTACAAAAAAGCTTAACAGGAGAATAAAATGCTTGAATATTTTGAAATACATCCTGATGTACAGGAGGCAATGCGTGAGTCGATCCCCGTGGTTGTCATGGAATCAACAATATGGGCGCAGGGACTTCCCACAAAAGAAGCAATCAATGCACTGATGGAATGTTGCCATATTATAAGGGAAGAGGACGCATTACCCGTTCTTGTCGCCCTTTCCGGGGGAAAGATACGCGTCGGGATCAGAATGGATGAGTTCAGTGAAATGCTGGACAGGGGTAAGGTACAAAAGGTAAATCTGAGGGATATTCCCACTTGCATACAAAGACATGGGGATGGGACAACAACGGTATCCGCAACAGTGTTCATAGCTCACAGCCTGGGATTGCCGGTTGTTGCAACAGGTGGAATCGGCGGGGTTCATCGAAACGCCGACAAGACATTCGATGTATCCGCCGACCTGCATACCCTTGCCAATTACCCGATTGCAGTGGTGGCATCGGGAGTAAAATCGATCCTGAACATAGGCGCAACACTTGAAATGATGGAAACCCTGGGAATACCGGTAATAGCGTACGGAACCGATCTTTTTCCATCTTTTTATTGCAGAACTTCTCAATTCCCCGCACCGGAGAGAATGGACGACCTGGAAGAAATCGCCGGTGTGGTCAGAATAAGAAACAGACTTGGAATGAAATCCGGGGTGCTTATCGCCAATCCCATCCCGAAGGATTATTCCCTGAGCGAGAACCTTATGGATGAGGTTGTTGAAAAATCTCTTCTTGAAGCGACTGACCTGGGAATCACAGGAAAAGGTGTCACTCCTTATCTCCTGGAAAGAATCCATGAGATGACCGGGGGAGCTACGGTGAAGGCAAACATCGCATTGATAAAAGAAAACTCGCGCATCGGAGCGAAACTCTCAAGGATGGTTTACTACTAAATTATCAGATGTTCAGTCCACCTTTTACAGGAGTCCGTTTATCGGGATGAGGACATCCCTCCTACAGATTCGGGCTGCTTTATTCGTTTTCCGAATCCCTTTGTGGTCTTTGCGGTAAAAAAAATGTCATCAAAGATCAACCTGCAGTGTGGGATCTGAATAGTTTCTTAAATTATCAACATGCAATCGCCGAAGCTGAAAAAACGGTAACGCAGAGAAACTGCCTCCTGGTAAGCTTCCAGTGTGAAATCCCTCCCGGCAAGCGCCGACACAAGCATTATCAGGGTGGAGCGGGGGAGATGGAAGTTGGTTATAAGAGCGTCGGCCATTCTGAATTGATAACCGGGATATAGAAATAGATCCGTCCATCCCTCAATAAATGCCAGGGTTCCCGTATCATCATATATATACTCGGGATCTCGTGTGGGTCTCCATATATCTGAATCATCTTTCCCGCACTGCTTCTCTACTTCTTCAAAATCCGACTTCTTAATATTCCCGCAAACACCTCCTGGCTCAAATATCCCGAATAAAGATAATGATTCAAGCGTTCTTGCGGCGGTTGTGCCAACGGGAATTATTCTTCCACCCTCCTGTTTTGCTTTTGCAATTTTACACAGGCTTTCCCCGGATACACGGTAAAATTCACTGTGCATATCATGATCCTGAATCCTGTCCGACTTCACCGGTCTGAATGTCCCGGGACCGATGTGCAGAGTTATATAAGTCTTGCCGATTCCTTTATCTTTCAATTGTGAAAATATCTCATCGGTGAAATGCAGCCCGGCCGTCGGAGCGGCGGATGATCCGTCATTTTGTGCGAATATGGTCTGATACCTGTCCCTGTCCTCAATCGGTTTCTTTATATATGGAGGAAGTGGAACCTCCCCCATTTGAATAAGATCTTCCATGAAATGGTCACTCTGAAAATGTATGACCCTTGTCCCCTGATCTGTCCTGTCAATCACTTCCCCACTCAATCTTCCATCGGCGAAAATCAATCTATGCCCAGGCTTCACTCTCTTTCCCGGTTTCACAAGAGCTTCCCAGGTATTTTCACCGATCTGACTTACAAGAAGAATCTCGACTTTTCCGCCGGTCTTCTCCTTCACACCAAAAAGACGGGCAGGGATAACCCTCGTGTCGTTAAAAACGAGAAAATCATCGGGTCTCAGATACTCCAGAAGATCAGGAAACACCCGGTGATGAATGGAACGGGTTTTTCTATCCAGTACCAACAGGCGGGAGTCCGTTCTCCCCGGAGGAGGCTCCTGGGCTATTAATTCCACCGGCAGTTCATAATCAAAATCTTCCAGTCTCAAAGCTTACCCCCGAATGATGCGATAATTTTAACGAGCTGATCCTCATTATACCTGATCCTGCCACTCGAATAACGGTGGTAGTTGGTCATTATGGAAAACACCAGCATCTGTCCTGCATTTGTCCGGACATAACCGGAAAGAGCGATGTGACCCTTCAGACTGCCTGTCTTTGCATACACGGGTAATCCCCTCATCCGATACGCCAGCGTACCGTCCTTACCCGCAACAGGGAGAGACTTGAAGAAAGGCTTCTTTTGGGGATGTTTGTACATATATGCAAGCAGTTGACAGAATTGAACAGGTGTAACCCTGCTATACTCCGACAATCCACTTCCATCGGCCATGATCAGTCCTGATGCATTGACGCCTGCTTCTTCAAGAAACTCCCGGACGGCCTCATTTGAATTGTTGCAAGTACCCTTGCCCTTCACATAATATCCGATTGCCTTAAAAAGATGCTGGGCGCAGACGTTGTCCGACTCCTTGTTTGTCTCACGGACAATCTTATAAAGAGGAACCGAGTGATGTGAAAAGAGTTTAACCCTGTTCGAGGTGTAATCTTTTTCATCGTTCCGGATAAGCCTGACCTTGCCGGTGATTTTTATTCCGTTCTTTTTTAACAACCTTCCGAATGCGGAGGTTGTAAGCTTCGAAGGATTGTTGACGGTAAGTCCCCTTCCGACTCTTCCGCCTTTGTAGCCATATATGTAAACATTATCGGTTCCCAATTTCCTGATGATATATGTCCGCCCAGATTTTGACTTTTTTCTGGATACATTCATATGTCCATTGTCAGGATACATAATAACTTTGCCGTTTCTGATTCCCACGTCGATATAATTGGCATTGATGGAAAGCGCTCCCGCAGGTGCGGCATAATCGTCAAGAAGGTATCGAGGCTTCCATCCTCTTCCAAGGAATTCGCGATCAAATGCGGAATCGTCGCCCACAAGGTCGCCGTTTATCATCCTGATACCTTTCTTTTTTAGATCCTGTACCGCTTTCCTGAACACAGCCATGGGATCCTTTGTGAACGGTGTCATAAAAGTGGGATCCCCGGTTCCCCTGAGATAGAGATTGCCCTCCATTACACCCGTCAATTTATCGGCAGGCTCTCCCCAGACGGATGTCTCGAATTTAAACCCGGGTCCAAGCTGTGCAATAGCCGCCGCTGTTGTTAATATTTTTAGATTTGAAGCGGGAATCATTGGCAGGTTCCCGTTCTTGCTATAAACAACATCCCTGGTATCAAGCACCGCAACACATATTCCCACTTTTGAAGTCTTCCATGCAGGCTCGTTTCTTACCAGATTCCCGATTCTTTTTTTGAGGATCTCCCTGTTTCTCTTCCTTGCCCGTGCCTCATCCGGTGAAAGTTCCGGTTTTCTTGTCATATAAGGAGACGGAGTCGGCGCAGGAGTGAGCGCGGGCGACCTCTGCGGCGTTGAGTCCGGCTCAATCTGTGGAATGGGAGCAGTCAATGTGGGACGAGGAGTTTCAGATGGAGACGGCTCGACTTGCGGTATGGGCGGGGTCTTTTCCGGTGTTTTTGTTGATTCATCGTCATCTTTTCGATATACAAGGGGCAGTTTTTGCAAGGCCTCTCCATATACGGATATATTGCTAAAACCGACCGACAAAAGGAATGTCAGTATTATGAAGATCAATAGCGCAATAAGGATTGGTCTGTTATTATTTCTCATCGGGAACCTCCGGAATTAATCTTGATTTATAATTAATGAAGTCCGTTTTTTCTGCGTCAGCAGGGCTTTTTCTGCGGCGAGACGCCGCAGCCACCAGCTTTGTTATGATGGTGGGGACGGCGTTCCGCCGCCCAAAAGCCTCTCGTCTTCCAATGACTCAGATCTATAAGTTATAGACAGTTCTTTTGATACCCTCTTTGAGCTTCATAATTTTCATATTAATCCTGTATATCCTTTAGTTTTTCGAAGTCTTTGTTTTTTTTGCGGTGAAGAGATATCATTTTCTCACAGACAAAATTCCTAATTTCCTAATTTCCTAAGCGGCAAATCCTCTCATTTCCTGAGCGAAATAATCCCTGCCTTCCTTATTGAACATTAGTATCCATACCATGCTCTCATATATTGAATAATAATACCCTTTATTTCAAGATTCAAAACCATCTCACATTTTGATAAAATTTTGGAATCAAAAGAAAAATTCTTTTAGGTCAATGGGGTAATTTTTTCAATATCGCAAATATTGTATGATTTTATTGGAAGGAGGTTCATTCCCGATGAGTAGTTGAACCGGACTGAACGGATTTAACCTACCCCAATCATTATCTTCGGAAGGCTGTGAATAACAATGCAAAACGAAAAACTTAAAAAACTTCGTGCCGGGATATGCGCCGGGTCTTTAAGGCACAAAAGGGAATTTTTAAAAAGTCTTGAGCCGTTAATCAAGAAAGTTGTCGGGAAGTTAAACCCGGAATTCAGCTTGAGAAAACGCCGCGAAAAACTAATCAAGCAGATTTCTCTCGATATTTTGTATTCGGGAAATTATTCTGCAAATACTCAGTTGGAGAAATACCTTAAAGATTTGTTTTCGGAAATCTTTCACTCATATGGACCGGATGGCAAAAAGGAGTAGCTGAAAGTGAAATTTACCGGGCTATTTATATCTCCCCGGTAAGCTTGCCCATCGGCTCCCCTGTTTCCTTATCAAAGTACAATCCCAGACCTGTTCCCGCAAGGGTTATCTTGCAATATCCCTGGCAAGGCAATCCACCTCTTAAAAAGCTCATTACCTTACCCTTTGCTTTTTTGCCATATGCGCTAATCAGGTTATCTGTTATGCCTTTGAGAGCTTTATTCTTCACGGGTAACCTCTCATGCGGACACCTGGGAATATTTGAATCGTCTTTAATCAGCATAAAGCCTTTATATTCCCATCCTCCCCCACTCTGGAAAGTTTTTATCACAATGGAAGTAGCTTCAAGTTCTTTTTCCTTCAACCCATCCAGTGAAAACTTAAGCTCACCCAGAGTCTCCCCAAGGCTCATTTCAGACCCGGCTCTTGACACCCCGGGACCTGACACTTCACCGGTACTTCCGGCTCTATTAAGTTGCATAAGATCACTCCTCTTTATATAACTAAATTAGTATTTATTCAGACCCATCACTGTAGGAGAGCCTTCCAGGCTCGATTGTCGTGGCAAGATGCCACTCCTACAGGGTAGGCTGAATGCTTACCTAAATTATTTCTATAATACATGACCAACTCTTGTTGGTGAGGTTTTCCTATAATAATATAATTCCTTCTAATTTTACAAAATCTTTACATTCGCTTCGTGGTCTTTGCTTCTTTGCGGTGAAAAATACATCCGTTATCTATTTCTCGGGATGATGTCTGCCCTGAACTTGTTTCTTATCTTTGATGACATTTTTAAGACAACACCCGATTTTAATCGGGTGGTAGGCCAAAGCCCTAAACACTGGGTGTTTAACCGTTTTAACGGTTTACCGGTTCTTTCTCATCCACAGTTTTATACCGCCTTTTTAATAATTTGAATGAAGCTTTTCCTGTTTATTCTTATTCCCGATACACCTTAACCTTCAGAATTTGGAAGCCTCTGAAGAGGCTGAGACGGCGTGGTTAAACCATTCTCTCTCCACCACAATGAATTGTGGTGTTGTTCTAATAATCAATTATTGCCTTATTGTCAATGCACTCTAAATATCTCATCCATTTCCATAGAAATGTATATAAGGATTAGAATTTGTTTCAGAGACATCCCTCCTGCAATTTCGTTATCCGGACTCTGTTACTACCCGATCATGGGGCATGGAACACAATATCCTGACCCATCATCACATCTCTGAGTTTTTTGAAATCATTCTCCCTTGTAAACGTAATGACAAGGTCGTTTTCTTTTAACTCCAGGTCAGGTTGAGGGCTTAATATTTCTCCTCCCCTGATCACCGCACCGATCATACATTTTTTCGGGAGTTTTAGTTTTTCGATTTTTTGATCCACTGCCGGGGACTCGCTTGTAAGCCTAGTTTCAACTATTTCGATATCTCCTTCCTTTGCAAGAGATATCATAACCCCCTTGTGAGCGACCCGCTGTTCGATTTTGGAAAGTATCGCCTGTATGGAGCTTACCGTGGCGGCTATGCCAAGCTTTCTGAATATTTCCTCGTTTTTTGGATTGTTCACCCTTGCTATCGCCGATGGAACCCTGAATTTTTTCCGGGCTATCTGGCATATAACCAGGTTATTTTCATCATCACCCGTGTTGGCGATGATCATCTCGGCTCTCTGGATCCCGGCTTTTTCAAGCACAACCGGGTCGCAGGCATCTCCTGTTACGACTAGGTTTCCCAGTTCCTCAATAATATGGGCGCTTCTCTTATGATCAAGCTCAACAAGAATAACTTCCTCACCTTTATGAAGAAGCTCCTTTAGCAGGTAATAACCCAGTCTTCCTCCGCCGGCGATTACAATAAACATTATTCTGCTCCCCCGATGGTGGAAATTTCTCCCTTTAATTCTTTCCTGTTTTTAATTTTAATACCCACCTTCTTTTCAAGATCTATTATTCTGTCTGTGAGAACAACGCCGAATATATGATCATCCGCCTTCAATGTAAAGTCATTATCCGGGATTATAACTTTCAGTCCCCTTATAACCGAGGCAATTTTAAACCCTCCTTCAAGCTCAAGATCGGTTATCTTCTTGCCATCCAGTTCCTTGCCGATTTTTATTTCCAGAGCGACTCCAGATCCGTCTCCAAGCTGATATTTCTTGACGGTTTTTGATTCCATAAGCGAATTGGCTATAAGGTTTGCCCCCACCGTGGTAATGCAAACGGTATCCAGCCCCAGGTCAGAATAAATTGAGGCGCGTCGTGGGTCATGCACAATGCAGGCAACCCGCTTCACCCCGAATATTCCCTTTGCAATCTGTGCGGCCATCAGGTTCGTATTTTCCCTGTTAGTGACGGCAGCGAAAATGTCTGCGTCCTCGATTTTCGCCGCTCGCAGAACATCAATATCAACACCGTTTCCAAGTATGGCCTTGCCCTTGAAATCCTTGAGATTGGAAAGCAAATCGGGATTCCCGTCAATTATTACGACATTTATGCCCTCGTCTTCCATTTTCCGTGCAAGCAGAGCGCCTATACGTCCACAACCTAATATTATAGCGTTCATATTTCTTAATTTTTACAATCCCCGCCATGATCCCTTCTTCAAACATCAAGCTCACCATTGTCGAAGACCTTTTTTCACCGCAGAGGACGCAGAGGACGCAGAGATATCAATGTTTTTTCTTTGAATTTCCTCAGCGGCGTCAACGAACCCTGCGGTGAGAAACCATTTATTCGACAGTCTCACATCTGGGCTCCAATCAATAATGGAAGGTAAATATAAGATTACCTGGAAATATTAATAAAAATAATTGGAGCGTTGAAATATGAAAGACGAATTAGTCAAATTCATTGACAGGCTCAAGGGTGAGAATGATGCTATCCTCAAATATAGCGAGGAAAGCACGAAACAGGGAATTATATTGCCTCTTTTGCAACACCTGGGATGGAACCCGTTCGATACTGCAACGATTTTCCCGGAATACCCCGTGGGAAGCGGAAAAGTTGATTATTCGATAAGGGACGGCGGGAAGAATAAAGTTTTCATAGAGGCCAAAAAGGTATCGGAGGATCTCGATAAGCACTACAAACAACTTCTACAATACTCATTCGAGGAAAGCGTGCAAACGGCTATACTTACAAACGGGATCACGTGGTTGTTTTATCTTCCCCTGAAAGTGGATGTGAAATGGGAGCAAAGGAAATTTTTTACCATAAATATATTCGATCAGACGTCGGATATGGTGGCACGGGCATTAATCGATTACCTTTCGATGGAAAATGTGATATCGGGAAAGCATGTCGAAAATGCGGAGAATGTACTCATAAACGAGCAGACCCGAAAGCTCATATTAAAAACACTTCCCGACGTGTGGGAGAAGATCCTGACAGATCCCCACCATAGACTTATCGATCTTATTTCCGATGAAACAGAAAAAAAATGCGGACACAGACCTGCTGGGGAAGTTGTGGGACATTTTATATATCGGAATATTCTGGGGAGGAAGGATATGCCTGTGATAAAAACCTTCAAACCCCATGAGAAGGATGAGATTGGATCGGCAAAAGAACAGCCCGAAAAATACAAGACCAATAAAATAAAAAAGAACAAGTACTCTTATTCCGGGAAAAAGCCAAAAGCTTTTATTTTTGATGGCAAGAGGTTTGAAGTAAAAAACTGGCGTGATCTGTTCAGGAAATTTGTAAATGCCGTGAGGGACGAAGACAAGAATGATTTTATCAAAATACTCAATGTCAAAGGAAGAAAGGCACCCTATTTTACAAGAAACCCAGAGGAGCTGAGAGATGCAAAGAAAATCAATGAATCTGATTTCTATATGGAAACGAACTTGTCAGCAAATAATTCAATAAAGATAGTCGGGAAAATTATCGAGGAATTCGGATTTTCCAGTGATATATTTCAAGTGGAATTATAGAAGATATTCAATGCTTCGCCCCTGGAAAATTCCCAAAATGAAATACACGACTGCACTCAATCATTTCCAGGAAAGAAATGCGTCAAACGGTCATTTCTTCACAGAGTCTGCTGTCGAGCGGAGCGAAAGATCTCCTCAAAGACGATCCCCGCAGGGTGTCATCCTGAACGGAATACGATCCTTTTTCTTTGCTTGATCAGCCCTGGCAAGGAAAACTATATCTTACTTCCGATGTTTTCCACAGTGAAGGATCTCCTCTCCGGGGTTCTCCTTCAAAATAATCTTCCTTCTGTAAATGCTCAGCCCCCTTATGATTTTTTAGGCGGCAAGGGGTAACCGTTTTTATTGTGTTGTGGGTGGTTGCCTTGGGTTGCCCGGACTGATTGCTTACAAAAATTTGTTTTTTTTACAGGAAAGACAGATAATATATAAAAAAGATACATTATGGATGAGGAATTTGTAGCAAAATTGGAAGCCGGCGTCCCGGACGACTTTTTAACCTCGCTTTATGAGCAGGTTCTTCAGTTGCAGGGAGAAAAAACCAAGGAAAAAATAGAAATAATCCTTGCCACTGCTCTGTCTTCCCGGGACAGGAAAATCATTACTCTCATTGATACAAAAGAAAACAACTGCAAGGGGTTTGCAATTTTTGACGGGAATTTTATCCGTTTCTTTTATTTATCTCCCTCAATTCCGGCAAAAAAGTACGCCTCATTTGTATTAACTGAAGCTGTTGTTAAAGAAATGCGTGAGCAGGGAGCCCAATACATCATTTCATATTTTCCCCGGCTTGAGAAATATTTTGAAGAAGAAGACTTGTCCCCCAGTCTCCAGTTGATGGATTTCTCCGGCTTTATGAGGATCGATTCGAGATCCAACACAGGCAGACTTCTCCATATATCAAGAAACCATGAGCAAATTTACGAGCAAATTTCCTTTTACTCATATGTTCCCGAAGAACATAAAGAATCGGTACTCCAGTTAATGGTCGAAACCGGAGACAACCTCATTGACAGCCTTTTCCACTTTAAAAAAACCGCCGGGATTGTTGAAGATTTATTCCGGAAAACCGTTTTTCTTGATGAGTCCGGTAGCGATGTGGAATTTTCGTCGGACTGCTCCACGGTAGCATTTGATAACTCCGGCAAGCTGGCGGGATTCCTGCTGTGCAGGTCCGACGGCGTGATATGCGACTTCAGGCTTCCAAATATAAAAGGAATCAAGCCGGGAGATGTCTTGTATCTGATGGTGGAGAGAGCCGCCCAGAAACTTAATTATGATGGGAAAAAGTGGTTGGCAATATCGTATTATGATAAAAACCGGCAAAAAATAAAAACAATTAATAGAATGGGATTTCGTGAAATAAATGAATATATGGTTTGGGGTTGGAGTGAGCTAAAATAATCATTTAATCGTAAGCACCGGACCTCCTTTGCACTCAAGGATATCGGGGTTCGAAGCTTCTTCTGCAGTGGGGGATCGAATAGTTTTATTCCATCAGTTTCTCATGATATTCCTCATAATAATTTAACTTTTTGGATCTATCAGGAGGAATCCATGGAAAATCCAAGAATACAAGCCCTTGATTTATAGGTAGGAAGTGTTTATAATGATATCTGTAAATCAAATCCAATACTATCACTCAGCGTCGCGGATTCTTCTCCTGGGTGCCCGGTTTGCCGGGTGTGAGAAGATATGAAACGGCGTGAGGAAAAAACCCGTCAAGGGGAGGAGGTGAAATTAATATGTCAATAGTTACAATGAAGCAATTGTTGGAAGCAGGCGTCCATTTCGGTCATCAGACCCGCCGCTGGAATCCAAAGATGCAGAAATACATCTTCACCGAGAGGAATGGTATCTACATTGTAGATCTCCAGAAAACGGTCCAGAAGATGAGAGAAGCATATGAATTTGTCAAAGAGGTAGTCAAGGCCGGAGAGTCAATTTTGTTTGTTGGCACTAAAAAGCAGGCGCAGGAATCGGTCAGAGAAGAGACCGAGAGATGCGGAATGTTTTATGTTACACAGAGATGGCTCGGAGGTATGCTTACAAATTACAAGACAATTCGTAAGAGAATCCAGAGACTCAAAGAGCTCGAGGCAATGAAGGCCGAGGGAATATTTGAACTCCGCCCCAAAAAGGAAGCTAAAAAGCTCGGTGACGAGCTTAAGAAACTGGAGCGTTTTCTAGGTGGGATCAAGGATATGCCGGGAGTACCCGGTGCTGTATTCATCATAGATCCTCGCAAGGAAAGAATCGCAGTTCTCGAGGCAAAGAAATTGGGAGTGCCTATTGTCGCAATAGTCGATACTAACTGTGATCCTGATGAGATAGATTATCCCATTCCAGGAAATGATGACGCAATCCGCGCGGTAAGACTCATCACTTCTCGTATGGCCGATGCAGTTATAGAGGCGAAAACGGAATTGGAGAGCGAAGCCGCCGAGGCACTCGGACTGGATGAAAAGGAAGAGGGAATTGAAATTGTGATTGAAGAAAAGGTCGTCATAATGCCTTCAGGACCGATGACGAAAGCCGTCAGTAAAGAAGGTGAGACTCTTCTCGCAGGAATCCAGGGAAAACCGGTGGAGCCTCTGTTGCCAGGTAAGGGACCTTCTACCCGCACCATATCCAGAGGTAATACAACAAAACAGGCCGTTTCAGTCGGAGGATGGAGCAGAAAAAAACGTCAAGCTCCTCAAGAAGCTGAAGTGAAAAAGGAAGAGGAAACAAAAACCGTAAAAACGGAAACACCGGAAAAGTCAGGAAAAGCTGAATAATTACGGTGTCATGGGTTTTATACCCATACCGTTTTCCTCTTTTGAGCTTTTGATAAATGGAAAGCCGGGGGTTTTTTAACCCCCGGCAATATTAAATAAATACTAAAGTCCGTGATCGGAAATTTTTTTTTAAATATTCACTTGAACAGGAGAGATCATAAGATGCAGATTACAGCTAAACAAGTTAAAGAGTTGAGAGACGAAACCGGCGCAGGAATGATGGATTGCAAGAAAGCCCTCAAGAAGGCCGAGGGAGATCTGGAAAAAGCCAAGAAAGTTCTTCGCGAAGATGGTATAGCCAAAGCGGAGAAGAAAACCGACCGTGCCACGAATAACGGAAGAATTGAGTCCTATATTCATATGGGCGGAAGAATCGGCGTTTTAATCCAGTTAAATTGTGAGACAGATTTCGTTGCAGGAACCGACGATTTCAAAAATTTGGTAAAAGAATTAGCCATGCAGGTAGCAGCTTCAAGTCCCGATTATGTTTCATCTGAGGATATCCCGACGGAAGTTGTCGAGAAAGAGCGCGAAATTCTCAAAAACATGACACTAAAAGAGGGAAAACCCGAGAAGATAGTTGACAAAATAGTTGACGGCAGGATAAATAAGTTTTTCGAGCAAATTTGTCTGTTAGAGCAGCCATACATCCGGGATGACAAGCAAACTGTCAGAGAACTTGTAAAACAGGTTGTTGCAAAAGTGGGCGAGAATATTAAAGTAGTCCGGTTTGCTCGTTTCTCCCTTGGAGACTGATATTTGAACAACAAAGAGGAGGGTTCCCGTGGCTAAATATTCAAGGATACTTCTAAAGCTGAGTGGTGAAGCTTTTTCCGGTGGAAAGGGCTTTGGTATTGATATTGATACGGTCAGGGGATATGCCCAGGAGATCAGGGAGATTCATGATGAAGGTATTCAGATGGCCATAGTTGTCGGGGGAGGGAATTTCTGGAGAGGAAGGTCCGCCCCCCATATGGATCGGGCGACAGCTGATCAAATGGGAATGATGGCAACAGTGGTAAACGCCCTTGGTCTTCGTGACGCCATTGAAAAAGAAGGCGTCCAGGCCCGTGTGCAAACTGCAATTGAAATCAAGGATGTTGCTGAGCCTTTTATTCGCCTCAGGGCGATCAGGCACCTGGAAAAAGGCAGGATAGTAATTTTCGCCGCAGGAACCGGCAATCCGTATTTCTCCACCGACACAGCCGCCGCGCTGAGGGGACTGGAGATAGAGGCTGACGCTATTCTGAAAGCGACAAAAGTTGATGGAGTTTATGACAAGGATCCTGTAAAACACGAGGACGCCCATTTCTTCCATGAACTCGCATATATAAAGGTGTTGAATATGGGGCTGAAAGTCATGGATTCAACAGCGATTTCATTATGCATGGACAACAAGCTCCCGATACTGGTATTCAACCTTTCAAAAAGAGGGAATCTCCTCAAGGCTGTCAGAGGAGAAAAAATCGGAACTATTGTTAAGGAGAGTTGAACAATGGTTGATCAGGAATTATACGACGATTCAAAAGATCGAATGAAAAAGTCAATCGAGTCAATGAGAAAAGATTTTATGGCTATAAGGACGGGCAGAGCGACACCGGCCGTTCTGGAGCCTATAAAAGTCTCAGCTTACGGGCAAGAGATGCCAATAAAGCAGTTGGCAAGTATTTCCATCCCGGAACCCAGGATGATTGTAATTCAGCCCTGGGATAAAAGTGTGCTGGAAGTTATTGAAAAAACAATCCAGAAATCGGAATTGGGAATAAATCCTGTAAATGATGGAAAACTTTTGCGCCTTATTTTTCCTCCACTTACCGAGGAGCGAAGAAAAGAACTTGTAAAACAAGTGAAAAAGAGAGCAGAAGAGGGCAAAGTAGCCGTCAGAAACATCAGGCGTGATGCAATGGAAATGCTCAAACTTATGGAAAAAGACGGCGATATCTCCGAAGATGATCAGCGTCGGGGACAGGATGAAATCGATGATCTTACAAAAGATATCATAAAAGAGATTGACAAGGTTCTCGAAGGGAAAGAAAAAGAGATTCTGGAGATTTAACTATCAGAACCTTCTCACCCGTTTACGGACGGGTATATTAAAAATCTCTGTACCTGCACTGAAGACGTCTCCTGAACTTGCCTGTCCTGAACTTGTTTCAGGGTTTCAGGGTTGTTTTAGTACCATCTGCGTCTTGCGCTATAAATAATAATTTTACCGTCATATAAAATGAAAAATGACAAAATAAAAAAATATATATTTATTGTATTAATTTTATTTCTGATCATATTTCTTTTTTTTTACAGGGGAAAATGTTACCTGGATTTATGGGGCGGACTTGGTGAGAAGCCGCATTTTGGACACGATTTCCTGAAAAATCATTACTTTTATGGCACACTGCTTAAAAATGGATATACCGATATTTATGCCGATAATATCCCGCCGCAAATCATAGAAAAAACCGGGTTTAAAAGCTTTTTTCCGCCATATTACCCGCCACTCGTTTATGCCGCCCATATTCCATTTTCATATATGTCACGAGGGGCGGCGGTCAATCTTTATTTCATGCTGAATCACATCTGGCTGTTCCTGACTGTCTTTATTGTGATCACAATCATACAATCCCGCAATGGACCAACAGATCCCGACCGGAAATATGGCACTTATCATCTTATTAAGAAAATTGGACTCGCCCTTGCGCTTACAATTGTCTTTCTTCTCTTTTCACCGGTAATCGATAACCTCTTCGCTGGACAGATAAATATCTTCCTTACATTTGTAATTTCATTATTTGTTTATCTGTATTTAAAGGAAAGATACATCCTCTGCGCCCTTGTTCTGGCGGTTGCAATCAATATAAAAATATTTCCCGTGTTTTTCCTGTTTCTCTTTATACTTTACAAACAATGGAAAAACGTCGGGTTTACTCTTCTTTTTACCCTGGGCTTGAACCTGCCGTTCGTTTTTATCATGAGCCCCGTTAAGTTTTATGGGGGTCTTTTTAAATGGATTTCGACTCCGGACTGGGGGAGAATGGATCATACACGGCAGACAATACATTTCACAATTGTGAGGATTCTGAACATACAGGCACCCGATTCTTCAGCATTTAAATGGGTGGTATCGTTAATTACAATTGGAATTATATTGCTTATTATCTATACAATCCATAAGAATTTGACTTGCAGAGATAAAATTGAAAAATTCTTCCTGATATGCCTCATACCGTTTATCTATTTGCTTGGATCGGTGTATGTCACCGCAACACATCACATCCTCCTGTTAATACTCCTTGCCGGGACTCTTGTTTATTTCATTCCGAGATGGAGAGAGTATCCCGACATCGCACTCCTCACACTTCTCCTGTCATTTCTCATTGCCTGCTTTGACGGCGAGGTTACAAACAGGCTTAACGATGCAATATTCAGGTTCTTTATATTATCCGAGAGTTTTGGTTTTTATCTCGCCCTGCTTGCTTTTTTCCTGAATATATATATACTGAAGAAAAAAGCACCAAAATTACCGGAGAGTTTTCACCACGAAGCCACGGAGTTCACGAAGAAGAATACGGATGACGGAAAATGGAGGGCGGAACTGTAGGAGGGATGTCCCCATCCCGATAAACGGAGAATGGGGGGCGGAGGAGAGGGTGTTGAAAAACCTCAAAACCCCATTCATTGAAAGTCCCTATTCAACCACAGAGATATGAACGTTTTAATTGGTTGTCCTCTGCGCTCTCTGCGAACTCTGCGTTGAAAAAACCATTTATGGAAAAACAATATGAATGACAAAGAAAATCAAAAAACCAATAATGAAGAAATTACCCCGGAAGAAGATTCCACCGACAAGAAAAAAATGACCCGGCGGCAATTCATCAAGAACGCCTTAAGGATTGGAATTTACACCTCAGTCGTTGGGTTGGGGCTCTATTCGTTTTTATATGAGCCCGGCCATATAACTATGGAAAGACTTGAACTGCCTGTCCATAACCTCCCGCCATATTGGGAAGGAAAAAAGATTGTGCTGGTGTCCGATATCCACAGGTCGGAAGTTGTGAGTACGGATTTCCTCTCGAAAGCATTCCAGAAAATAAACGCGGAGAAACCCGATGTCATATTTCTTACGGGGGATTATGTGACGGGATCCAGGGAATATATTGATTCATTGAAGTCTCTGCTTTTAAAGCTGAAGACAAAAACAGGGGATGGGGGTAAAATCGCCGTCCTTGGAAATCACGACTACTGGACCGATGCTGATTATATAAAAAAGAGATTAACACAAGGCGGATTCCAGATTCTTGTAAACGAAAAGAAAGATATCGGTCCAACGGGAGCGAAACTGAGAATCCTGGGAGCTGATGACCTCTGGTGTGGAGTGAAGGATATCAAAAGACTTCTCGGCATGGTTAACCCGGACAGGGATGCGGTAATTCTCCTCTCGCATAATCCCGACATATTCCTTGATAAAGAATTCGGAAAAATTCCGGTTACAGTCCTGGCAGGGCATACTCACGGGGGGCAGGTCAATCTGCCGATAATCGGGGCTCCAATTGTACCGGCAAAATTCGTGAGGGGTTTTTATAAAAAAGGTGAAAGCCTGATGTATGTAAACAGAGGATTGGGGCTTATCGCACCACCGATAAGATTTAACTGCCCGCCGGAGATTACGGTGTTTAAACTCGTTAAGGAGTAATACATATTAAAATATGTCGAAACTGGATGATGCAATAGAAATACTGATTTTGATGAGCTTTCGTGAATGGAGGGAAGTTCATCGCGTTCCGGGCATGGGGAAAGTTGATTTTCTCCTGTTTTTGAATTATTTCTGGAGATTCCCCTCCATATACATTTTCCGCGAGAGAAAGGGACTGGGATATCCGTACAACAACTTTCTTTACGGCGAGACTCCCTATTACACAGTGAGGGAAATCATCGAGACGGCAGAGATCAATGAAAACGATGTCGTCTATGATCTGGGATGTGGCAGAGGGAAGTTTCTTTTTTTTACAAGGTTATACACGGGGGCGAGGTGCATCGGGGTTGACCTGATCTCCACATATATAAAAATAGCGCAAAATATAACGGAGAAAGCGGAAATCAGAAATCTTGATTTTTTTGAAGAGGATATATTAAATGTGGGACTTTCGACGGCAACAGTCGTATTTGTGAATGGCACATATTTTTCGCCGGAAACTCACGAGGGGATTTCGTTGAATATCGGAAAAATGAAACCCGGGACAAGGTTTATTTCTTCGTCAGTGGAGTATGACAATCCGGGACTTGAGCATTTCGCCACGAGGGATCTTATTTTTAGTTGGGCAAGAACTCCGGTATATTTTTACAGGGTTAAATGATCAGATTTTTCTCTTCTTCTTCTCATCCTCAATCTCAAGAAAACATGCCGGGTCTATTTGATTCACATCGCCCTCGAACTGCGCTCTTGCACGGCAACCGCCCCTGCAAAACTCAAAATATTTACATTCCCTGCATACCTCATTCCCGGATATTGCACGGAATAACTGGAGGTTTGCCGAATAAATCCAGATGTCTCTGAGACTATGGTTTCGGATATTTCCTGCATGGAAAGAATCCTTGAGGAAAGAACAAGGAAAAACGTTACCCTGGGCATCAATCCAGCAATTCAGATTTCCCCCGACGCATCCGAACCCGCTATATATCTTCTTTCCCCTGGACTGGTACGGGAATGAATTAATCTTGATTGATGTTGAGGAGTATTTCTGCACTTTTACTATTGTGCGAAAAGCATCCCGCATCTGTTCCGGTGTTAGCAGAACGTGCTTATTTCCCTTTGCCTGTCCCACCGGTTTAATAAAATCCACACTCCAGTGATTGCACCTGAATTTTTGAACGGCCTTGATAAACGAAAGAACCTCCATATGATTTGTGTCCATCAATACCGTGTGCAAAGATATGGGGCAATTGAACAGTTCTCTCATGGTCTTTATTGACCTGACAAGTCTTCTGTATGTGCCTTTGCCCCTCTGGTAATCGAAGGATTTCTCCGTCGATCCGTCAAAGCTGATGCGAATCCCTTTTATGGGATAGTCGGCCAATTTCTTGGCAAGGACTCTGCCTATGAATAACCCGGTTGTTGAGAGATATACGCTGACGCCTTTTTCCGATGCGTATTTTATAACTTTCAGAATATCCTTTTCACGACAGAAAGGGTCTCCTCCCCCAAGTGTAAGTTCAAAAGTACCTATGGCAACCATCTCGTCTATGAGTTTATATATATCTTTCAGGCTCAATTCGTTTTCAAGGGGACCCCGCGTTTCCTGGGAGCAATGGCGGCAGTTGAGATCGCATTTATTTGTCAATTGAAGGTGAACCCGCAGGGGAGCGGAAATTCTTCCTTTCACCGGCATGTATGGCAGGAGTTCTCCAGCAAGTTTGGATTCGCTATTAAATAATTCGATGGATTTACATAATTGAATAAATGTAAGGAAGCTTTCTTTTGATATTCTTTTTTTTACTTTCTCCGCTATTTCGTCCAGATTATTCTTCGAACTCAACTCAAAAATATAAGTAGCATCCCAATCAAAAGGGATGTAATCCCCCTTTTGGAAATCGTAAAAAAGGGAGCCGAAATATTCCCTTCTACCCACGAAATGATGCTCTGTCACTAAAGTTCTACCTTTCTTTTTCTCGTACTTCATTAGTTTAATATCAAAGGCTATAAATCCTGCGAAATAAGAAAAATCGAGGATAAAGAATTTATATTTTCTCACCGCAAAGAACGCAAAGACTGTAAAGTCTATAAATTATAGACAATTCTTTTGATACTCCCAAGAAGAGATTCTTCGCTTTCGAGAAGTGAGAAAAGAAATTCCCACCTCTCACTTCCCACCTCCCATTTCCCATTTCCCATCTCACACATCTCGTTTCTCATTTAATATGAATGACTTAGATAGGAAAAAGAGATACAACATAGAAGGTAATATACAAAATGTCCGGTAATAATTATTATATACACCTATTTTTTTTTGTTATATCAACATGGGGGAGAATTTTATCAAGATGTAAGGAGGCTTCGAATATAATATGTGGGAACCTTTTACAGAGAGGGCAAGGAAAGCAATTGTGCTTGCCCAGGAAGAGGCATCTCGCCTCGGCAATAATTACATCGGAACCGAGCACCTGCTTCTCGGAATAATAAGCGAGGGCGAATCGGTTGCCGCCAAGGTTCTGGAGAACCTGGGAGTCAGTCTGCAGAAAGTTCGTTCGGAAGTGGAAGCGATTGTGGGAAAAGGAAGCAAACCCACGAACCAGGAGATTGTCTTCACTCCACGGGCAAAGAGGGTTATTGAGCTCGCATTCGAGGAAGCAAGGAATCTTGCTCATAATTATATCGGCACCGAACACCTTCTCCTGGGACTGGTCAAGGAAGGCGAAGGTGTGGCGGCAAGGGTTCTGTCCAACCTCGGGGTCGATCCCGGCAAGATCCGCGCCGAGATCACAAAACTGCTCGGAGTAGAGACATCCCCCGCGCCCCCAAGGGAGAAGACAAAAACTCCCACGCTGGATCAGTACGGCAGGGATCTCACGAAAATGGCGATAGAAAACAAACTCGACCCGGTAATCGGAAGACACATCGAGATAGAGAGAGTCATCCAGATACTCTCGCGAAGAACCAAGAATAACCCGGCGTTGCTGGGTGAGCCTGGAGTCGGTAAAACCGCCATCGTCGAGGGACTGGCGCAAAGAATAGCGCGTAATGAAGTCCCCGAGCTTCTCGCAGACAAGAGGGTTATATCTCTTGACCTTGCGGGACTTGTTGCAGGCACGAAGTATCGCGGCGAATTCGAGGAGCGATTGAAAAGAGTCATGGATGAGATATACCAGGCCGCCGGTGAAGTTGTCCTGTTTATAGATGAACTTCACACTATCGTGGGAGCCGGAGCGGCGGAAGGAGCAATTGACGCATCCAACATACTCAAACCCCCTCTTTCAAGGGGAGAGTTACAGTGTATAGGTGCGACGACACTTGACGAATATCGAAAATACATTGAAAAAGACGCCGCACTTGAAAGGCGGTTTCAACCCATCATTGTAGATGAACCTACAGTGGAGGAGACTATTGATATATTAAAGGGTCTCAGGGATCGCTACGAGGCGCATCACAAAGTACGAATAACGGACGAGTCCCTCGTTTTATCCACAAAACTTGCATCCCGATACATCACCGACAGATTCCTGCCGGACAAGGCAATCGATGTTATGGACGAAGCCGCTTCAAGGGTGAGATTACAGGCCACGATGCCGCCTCCGGAACTTCGCGATGTGGAATCAAAACTCAGAATGGTTCAACAGGAAAAAGATGCGGTTATACAGATGCAGGAATATGAAAAAGCTGTTCAACTTCGCGAAAAAGAGGAGAAGCTCAGAAGAGAAAAGGAGAAACTGGAGCGAAAGTGGGAGGAGAAAAAAGCCAACAGAGGAGAATCCCTCAATACAGTTACGATTGAAGATATTGCACACATCGTCTCCACCTGGACGAAAATCCCCGTTTCCAAGCTTGCCGCGGAAGAAAGCAAGAAGCTTCTGAATATGGAGAACGAGCTTCACAAGAGAATCATCGGACAGGACGAAGCCGTCAAGATTGTTACAAGAGCGATACGCCGTGCAAGAGCAGGATTGAAAGACCCCAAGAGACCCACGGGAATCTTCATCTTCCTCGGACCCACCGGTGTCGGAAAAACCGAACTTGCAAGAGCGTTAGCGGAATTCCTGTTCGGAGATGAGGATACACTGATAAGAATTGATATGTCCGAATATATGGAAAAATTCGCCGTCTCCCGCCTGGTCGGAGCGCCTCCCGGATACGTCGGATTCGAAGAGGGTGGACAGATAACGGAAGTTGTGAGAAGAAAGCCCTACTCGGTTATTCTCCTTGATGAGATTGAAAAGGCGCACCCCGATGTCTTCAACATACTTCTACAGGTCTTTGAGGACGGGCGAATTACCGATTCACAGGGCAGAGTCATAAATTTCAAAAATACGATAATAATCATGACCTCGAACATCGGAGTCAGGGATATTGAGGACAAGGCAGAACTTGGATTCAGGATGACAAAAGATTCCGGAACAACAGAAGTCCGGTACGAAAGAATGAAAAGGAAAATTCTCGATAAGACAAAGAAGCTTTTTAAACCCGAATTCATTAACCGTATTGACGAGACTGTCGTCTTCACCAGGCTCAACAGGGACGAAATCAAGGCTATCGTTGACCTCATGATGAGCAGGGTCAGGGAAGAGGTCGAGGCGCAGGACAGGAAAATGGAATATACCGATGAGGCGAAAGACAGAATCGCAATAGCCGGGTATGATCCAAATTACGGCGCAAGACCCATACGAAGAGCCATCCAGAGAATGGTCGAGGATCCTCTTGCGGAGGATTTCATCAGGGGAACATTCATCGAAGGCGACACGGTTATAGTCGATGCCGATCCTGATGAAGAAGAAAAGTTGATGTTCTACAAAAAAGGAGAGGACCCTCCCAAAAAGAAGAAACCCTCCAAGGAAAAGGATGATAAATCCGGTGAAGAAAAAACGAAAAAGTCCGTCGAAGTAAAAAAGGATAAGACTGTCGATAAAAAAGCGGATAAGTCCGTCAATGTAAATCCGGAAAAGGGTAAAAAGCAGCAGGAGAAAAAAACAAAATAGAAAGAAAATACTCCAGCGAGTAAATTCTTGTTTTATATATTCAGGGCGGGTTTAACACCCGCCTTTTTGTTTAAAAATATTAATTTTTCATAATAAGCATTGAAATTCAGTTTTGTTGGGTATATACTGTATCCTGGAGAAAAAAGAAAGGTAAAAGTTAACTTATACCATTTTTCATTCTTTTTTCTGTAGGAGGGATTTTTCAACCCCGACAAACAGGGGAAATGCTCAACCCCAAAAAGACATGTTGAGCGAAAATTGGAATTAAACGAAAATGAGATTAAAAATAAAAGAGGAAAATATATAAAACCGCCGGGTGAATCTGTGGATTCGCTCATCGTGAATATGATGCGTTTAATGTGGATATTGGATTATACCCAATAACCATTTATGTTAAACGCTGATAAATCCGGTTTTATATGGATTTCCTCTTTTTTTCATTTTCGTTTTTTTTATTATAGAATTGGTTTTCTGACTTTCACAGTTGCCCCCATTCCCGGCAAGCAGATGAGGAGGCAATTTCTCCCCTTGAGGGTGGATGAAAGGGGGAACCAAAAAGAAAAAGGGGTGATATTATGAACCAAACTCTGGTTGAAACAAGAAATCTGACAAAAACATTTTGCGATCGAACTCTTTTTGATGATATATCCTTTACCATAGCAACAGGTGAAAAAGTTGGACTCGTGGGACTCAACGGGTCGGGAAAAACAACTCTTTTTAATGTGATTATGGGAAATGAGGAATATGATTCAGGGATTATTCGAAAAATACCAAAAAAAATAAAAATCGGACATCTCCCCCAGTGGATTGAATTTGTGGATAAATCTGTGGGAGAGGTTCTTTACAACTCCACCATGGAGGCGAATATCACCGAGGAATGGCAATACAGGAAGGTCCTGGAAAATATTATGGAAGAGATGAATCTTGATAATATACCCCTGGATCTCCCCACTTCCCGGTTATCAGGAGGAGAGAGAGTCAGACTTCACCTTGCGGGGCTCTTGATGATGGATCCCGACTTTTTGATTCTTGACGAGCCTACAAACTTTCTGGATATAAAAGGATTGAGCTGGATGGAGAGTTTCATCAGGAAAAGCAACAGGGGAATTTTACTTGTTTCCCATGACAGGTATTTTCTTGACAATGTGGTTGATCGGATAATTGAGATTGACAACGGCTCTATGTTTGAATACGCAGGCAATTATTCGTTTTACAGGTTGGAAAAAGTGAAGAGAATCGAACTGCAGTGGAAAAAATTCAGGGAGCAGAAAAGGGAGGTGCGCAGGCTCAAATATCTAATTCAGCGTGAGAATCAGTTCGCCCTGAAGGCGCAAAAAGGTCCCGTGAGAACTGACAATTCCGGCATTGACTGGGGTTTCGTGGGAAGGAGGGCGGCAAAGCATAATAAAAAGGCAAAATCACTGGAAAAACGTATCGAAAGAATGGATAACGTAGAAAAGCCCCGGAAAAATTACTTTGCTGACATCAGATTCGAGGGAGAGTCCTCTTCCAATGTTGTAGCCAGGGCAGAGGGACTTTGCAAGCGATTTGGAGATAATCTTCTCTATGAAAATGTCAATTTCACTGTAAGCGCAGGCGATAAGGTGGGAATTCTGGGTGAGAATGGCTCCGGAAAAACGACCTTGCTGGAAATATTGCAGGGAGTTGAGCCGCCTACGGAAGGGAAGACATACCTCGTGGAGTCGGATCGTATCGGCTATTTCTCACAGATATTCAAGGATATGGATGATGATATTATTGTCCTTGACCAGGTGATTGAAAAATCCGGGTTAGATATGCCGTCAGCGCGAAATTTGCTGGCATCATTTCTTTTCATAGGCAGGGACGTTTTCAAAAGAACAGGCGATCTCTCAATAGGCGAGAGAAGCAGGCTTGTACTTGCCTGCATCAAGGCAAAAGAACCTGAAGTTCTGATACTCGATGAGCCGACGAATCACCTGGATGTTGACACCACGGAGATAATGGAGAACGCTCTGGATCAGTTTTCCGGAACGATTATCATTATCAGCCACGATCGCTGCCTTCTGGATAACCTTGTTAACCGTCTCCTCGTTATTGAAAAGGGCACGGCAACCATGTACCCGGGAAATTATTCCTATTATGCATCAAAAAGCCGGTTAGAGCCGGTGGAATATATCGAAGATGAGAAAAAAAGGATGATAAAGCTTCTCCGGGACTGCAAGGCCGTTGAGGAAGAAACATAATTAAGTATTGCGCCGGGGGCGATTGCCCTCGGCTGCCTGTAATGAATACTTATTTTTCTACAAGGAGAATCGGGGCAATTAAAAAACATTACCATAAATCAGAATAGAATAAAAGCGGGAGAAATGCAATGAGTTACAATCACTATTTATTCGGTGAATTCAGGGAAAGTCAAGTTCCTCTTTCTATCAGTGATCTCAAGGATATTACAGCAAGTGCCGAGCGGCAACTGGGGCGGATTCAGGACGTCCCCATTGAAAAAA
This sequence comes from Vulcanimicrobiota bacterium, assembly GCA_021107945.1. Taxonomy (GTDB): domain Bacteria; phylum Vulcanimicrobiota; class JAJTBE01; order JAJTBE01; family JAJTBE01; genus JAIORV01. The sequence continues at coordinate 55,663 of JAIORV010000038.1, forward strand.
TTGTGGAAATACTCGACCTTCTTGCGGAGAATTGGCTTGATCCCGAATATAAATACAGGATTCTCGCCCTGGAAAAAATGCCCGAAATTGTGGGACTTTCCAGACAGATGACAACTATCGCCATTGACTCGCTTTTCGACAATATGAGAAGGCAGAGTCTCCAGAAAATTCTCCGGGGACATCTGGGAAAATTCTCCTTCCTGGACAAGTTCGAATATAATCCCACTTATGACGGCTACTTCAAGGCTCAACCCCTGGGAATCGTTTTGCACGTCAGCCCGGGGAATGTCTTTGTGGGAGGTCCCGACAGCCTGATGTATGGATTCCTTTCCAAAAATGTCAACCTTCTGAAGATATCCAGTAGAGACACTTTTTTCCCGTTCCTGTTTGCAAAAAGCTTGCAGGAGATTGATGAGGGCAAATATCTATGCAACTCGTTTTCAATATTACAGTACTCCGGCGGTGATGAGGATATCGAGAGGGAGATGAAGAAATTTTGTGACGGTATTGTAGTGATAGGCGGAGAAGAGGCGGTGAAAAGCTATCGCAGGGATCTACCCCTGGGGACAAAATTGATAGAATACGGTCCCAAGTATAGCTTCTCCATAATAACCGCCGAAGGCTTCAATGAAACGGATGAAGAGGAGATTTACAAGCGATGCGCCGTGGACGTCGCGATGTGGGAACAAAAAGCATGCTCCTCTCCACAGACTATATATGTTGAAAAGTCCGTGATTGGCAGGTTTATGGAGGGCTTTCCCCGCTACATGGAGCTTGTGGGAGACAAGCTGCCCCGGGGAGATATTTCATTTGACGAAAGAGTCGAGATTCTCAGGGCAAGAGAGTTGGCAAAAGCAGACGAGGCGGAAGGAGTCGCCGCGCTCCATCAATCTCCCCAAAGTACCCGGTGGACGGTGATATACGAAGATTCACCGGAGTTCAAGCTCTCACCGCTGAATCGTACAATATATGTAAAGCCCTTTGCAAGCTGGGCGGAGATTCTCCGGGAAACCGTCATGCTCAAGGATTACCTCCAATCTGTGGGAATCCTCTCCACATCGTCACAATTGAAGCTCCTCTCCAAGGCGTTAGCGCGTCTCGGTGTTTCACGCATAACCCGAATCGGGACAATGTGGAAAGGAAAATCCGGAGCGCCTCACGATTTCGATTTCCCGCTCAGAAAACTCATCAGATGGGTCAGCATTGACTGGATTGACAAACGGTTCGACCTTGGAGATACCGTCGCCCCGGCAAAACCCGCACTCTCCCGCTGGGACAGGCTTCATAACATGGTCAGGTTTGCAAGGACACATTCCGATTTCTACAGGAAACAACTGGCGGGAATCGGGGAGATTCACAATTACGAGGATTTTCAAAAAGTCCCGCTTCTTACGAAGCACCATATATATAAAAATACTCCTCCCACGGGTGAGGGAATGCTGACGACGCACCTTTCAAAAGCATACATTTTTGCAAGCGGAGGATCGACGGGTGAGCCTAAATTCAACTATTACAGTTTCAGGGAGTTGGACAGGGTTTCGTCGATTCTTGCCGATATATATCAGATTGCGGGGATCACAAGAGACGACACCGTAGCGAACCTTTTCATGGCAGGCTTTTTATGGACATCGTTTATCGTTGTGAACGACGCCCTTGAAAAGATAGGCTGTGTTTCACTTCCCATTGCCGGAAATGCAGAGATTAACCTAATCCTGCGATATATGGAGTTGTTCAAGCCCAACGCAGTCGTGGGACTTCCATCGATGATAATTCAACTTGCCGAGGAGATCGAAAGGCGCGGGCTGGATATAAAAATCGAAAAAATCCTGTACGGTGGAGAACATTTGAGCCCTGAGGCGATAAAATACCTGAAAGAGACTGTTGGGGCAAGAGTTATCCAGTCGGCGGGATATGCGTCGGTTGACGCAGGACCCATAGGCTACCAATGCCCCGAATGCAGGGGAGGCGTTCACCATCTCCTTTATGGGCATATGTTTATCGAGACGATAGATTCCGAGTCGGAAAGATCCGTGGAGATTGACGAAGTCGGCGAAATCGTTGTGACAAACTTCCACAGGAGACTAATGCCTATAATAAGATATCGCACCGGAGACCTGGGCAGGATTCTTTCCCGCTCATGCACTTGTATCCACCAGACACCGTTATTTGAATTGCTGGGAAGATGCGACGATATTCTCAGGGTGGGAGCAATGTCCATTTACCCAAACATGATAAGCGAAGCACTGGGAAAGGTAAGTGAATTAAGCACTACATTTCAACTGGAGGCGGATTACCGGGGTGTAAAGGATATTCTCACCGTGAGAGTGGAAGTAAAAAAAGAGGGTGGGGATTCCAAAAAGCTTGCGGACATAACAAGACGAACACTTCTGGAGCATGATGAGGAGCTTGATCTTGTCGTTCGCGAAGGATGGCTTGCTGAACTAAACATCGAGATTCTGCCCCCCGGCGGAATAAAAAGAAACCCCAGGACGGGTAAAATAAAAAGGGTCTTGGATAAACGGAGACAGGGGACGGAGAACGGATGACGGATCTATTTTTCACCGCAGAGATCGCAGAGGACGCAGAGGGGTTCGGAGAATGGATAACGGATTTATTTTTCACCTCTTTCTTTTTTCTCATTTCCCGTTTCACTTTTCTCGTTCCACTTTTCCCATTTCCCATTTCCCATTCACCACAGAGGACACAGAGGACACAGAGAGAAATAGGAAATATAAGATAGACAGATGACGGATGTGATTATTCACCACGGAGCCACGAAGCTCATGAAGAAAATCATTTTAAAGACTCCGTGTTCTTCGTGACTTCGTGGTAGAGAATGGATCTCGTATCCCGCCTCTCATTTCCCGTTTTGGAGGTAATTAATACAAATGTTCTGTCCCGATTGTGGATTACAAAATAGAGATGGAGCCAAATTTTGCGCTACATGCGGCCGGTCGTTAAAAGATTTGCCGGCCTATAAACCTGTTCCAAAGAAAAAAAGAAAAACAAAAAAGAAAGCCGCCGGGAAATCCCAAAGTAATACCCCGGTAAAAAGAACCACTCCACCGCAAACCTCAACACCACCTCCCCCGCCGCCTCAGATACAGATCACAACCACTCCCCCTTTGATGACAAGCTCCGGACTTCTCAAGGTGGGAACCATAATAGACAGGAGATACGAGGTTACATCACATATTGCGACCGGTGGAATGGGAGCGATTTACAAGGCGGAAGACACCAGGCTTAAAACCGTCGTTGTCATAAAAGAGATGCTGGATTTCTTCCACTCTCACGATGAAAGGAAATATGCCATACAGAGATTCAGGGAAGAGGCCTTGTTGCTTGCAGATCTAAGGCATCCCAATGTCCCCAGGGTAACGGATAACTTCATCGAGAACAACAGGTATTATCTGATAATGGATTTTGTCGAGGGCAAGAACACCGACAGGTTACTTCGCGACAACAGGGGATACGGTTTGCCCGAGGATCGTATAGTCAGGTGGGCGGTGCAGGTCTGTGATGTGCTTGATTATCTGCATACAAGAGTGCCTCCCATAATATACAGGGATATGAAGCCCTCGAATATAATGATTTGCGATAATGATCATGTAATGCTGGTGGATTTCGGGATAGCCCGCCATTTCACACCCAGAAGACCCGGCACAATGATAGGAACTCAGGGATACGCTCCACCGGAGCAATACAAGGGAAACACGGAACCACGCTCGGATCTCTACGCCCTGGCGGCAACACTTCACAATCTATTATCCGCAAATGATCCCACTCAAGGAGTACCGTTTAATTTCAAACCCATAAGATACTGGCGAAAAGATGTAAGTGCGGATATGGAGAGGATCCTCTCGAAGGCTCTTAATAACAGGGTTGAGTTGAGATATGCAAATGCGGCGGAGATGAAAAAAGAATTCGTTGCACTTGAGAAGAAGCTTGAATCATCTCCCCGACATTCCAGTTCGCCTCCTTCGCGACCGTCAGCTTCAAGAGTCGCCCGGACGGCAGGTAAGCCTATGAGACCCCACATTATTCACAATAGTCGGCAGAAATCAAGTATTGATGCACAGAATTACTTCGTCAGGGGGAAAAACTATACAGAGGCCGGAGATCTTAGAAGGGCGAAAAGAGAGCTTGAGAAGGCGATAAAACTGAGCCCTGATTATCCTGAAGCCCATAGCCTGCTGGGATATATTTTAGCCCGACAGGGAAGGACGGTGGATGCCGCAAAACACCTGCGAAAGGCAACCGCAGGGGCATCGGCAAGCGCCACGGCTCACCTGTATATAGGAAAAGCTTACGCCCGGATGGGGAGAATTGCCGATTCACAGAAAGAATACGAGATAGCGAAGCGACTTGATCCTAATATATTCAGCAAGAAAAACCAGGGGTTCCTCGAGAAGCTTATCAGGTCACTTCTACCATAATGGGAAATGAGAAACGGGAAATGGGAAGCGGGAAATGGGACGAAAGAGTATGTTCCCCTGTCAAATTGTTCGCAATTATTCAGCCCTCCGGAACTTTTTGTCATTCTTATTACGCGAATTGTCATTCTGAGCATGTGCTTCCTTATAAAAGAAAGCCTTGAGCTTGTCATTCTGAGCGATACAAGAAAGAATAACTTTACTCCGACGACTTCCTCAAGACGGGGCTTACTTGATGTTCATAGATTATCACAGCGAAGAATCTCAACCCTGATGGTATAGAGGAGCAAGTCTCAATTATAAATAACAGGAGTTACGCATTTTGTCATTGCGAGGAGCGCAGCGACGAAGCAATCTCAACGATCTTTGGCAATTTTGGAGATTGCTTCGCTTCGCTCGCAATGACAACATTCCCACAATTTTTTTGCGTAAGTCCTGAAAGAATATTATTTGTAACTATTCAGCCCCTTTTTGCGGGGGATTTCTAAACCTTGATTTCACAACGTTTTAGACTGGTCAGGAGACCAGCCTCCACTCAAATATCACGGAATTAATAATGGCTAAAAGTGTTAACTTTATTTAAAATTCTGCGTCCTCCGCGTCCTATGCGGTGAACAGTTACTATTATTTTAAGGAGAACCCGGGAAGAGATCCTTCGCTGATTAATATATCGGAGGTAAGTAAAACCCGTTCTTGCCGAGGTTTATCCAGGAAAGTGAAAGATCATATTCTGCTCAGGATGACATAATGGCGGGATCTGAATAGTAAAACTCGACTTTCCGAGAATAATCATTCGAATCCCCTCGAGTGCGCATTGCTACTGG
>JAIORV010000130.1 GCA_021107945.1 Vulcanimicrobiota bacterium
CCTGCCCTTTCTTCATACCATATATATTACACAGAGAAAGGAAAACTCATGCAAATAATCGAAAATTTTTTAAATTATTTTCTGCATGGGGGTGAACAGTTACCATTATGTTAACATTGGAAAGAATTCCGTTCAGAAATGGCAGGCTTTTGCCCCTTTGGGAGCCGAAAAGTCAGACGAAATCGTTTTCCTTGTGTTCCGAGCATATCATTAATAAACAGTATCATTAACAGATCGACAGGAAGTGTATATTCCTATTTTTCTTGCTTGTCTGTTTCTCTTTTCTTTGCCGTTTCAAGCTCTTTTTCAAACCATTTCCAGTCAAGTTGTCCCTGTACTGTGATGATCAGCAGGTCATCTTCTTCGATCATCATATCAAAAGACGGGCAATTTACGGGCTTTTTGTTTCTTATCAGGGCGAATGGATTTATTGTATGTCCTTTTTTCTCCGCCACACGGATTGAGTAAATCATCAACTCTCCCCATGTCCAGCCCACAATTTTCGTGGGTCTCACTGTCATGGGATTTCCACCCTCGGTATTGAGAAGAAGTCTCTGGATTGTCGGAGCACAGAAAGGATCGTGAATTTCCTGAACAATCGCGAGGATTTCCAGAGATTCCATAATCGTTGTGGATTTTTTGTCGGCGAAAAGCCATTCGTTATTGGGATCCACAAGCATATGTATGATCCTGGTCGTATCGCCTGCAAATTTTTCTATCATATCAACGGTAACCTTGGTGGTTGCATCGGATTCTGGATTTAAAGAATCGGCGGGGAACACTATTGCCACCCAATTTTCCTGTAATTTTGCTTGTTTGTATGTATCTTCCGAAAGTATTGAGCCTTTCAGAAAGTGCATATTGGGAAGCGCTGAGATACCCGGCGGTAATTCATCAAGTTTATTGTCAACAACGCAAACGGGAATATCGGGGTCAGCAAATCGAAGCTCCCTTAACAATTCAACGAACCTGCTCGTTCCCGGGTAATTAAATATTACAATTCCATTTTTGAAAGGATTTTCCAACAAACCCAGCCTCCTTCTATCACGCATTTCTTCCCTGTAATCAAACAACGCACCAATCAATGTGCCCAGGATCGCAATTCCAAGCATTCCAAAAAGTATTGTCGCCCAGCGACCGGCAGTAGTCTCGGCGGGACGATTCCCATAACCGACCGTCGTAGCCGTCTGCCAGACTTGCCATATTGCCTCTTCCCATGACACATTCTCAATGAATTTGAACGAGATAGTAAATAAAATTCCGATGAGTATAAACATTACTGCCATATCAAGAATCCACACGAGGGTTCTCTTGTGTCTGAGTTTATCCCTTAAGTTTTGAGAGAGAAAAAAATGAATAAGCATATCCCGTTCAATAAGACCTCCCTTTAAATTCCGGGGCGATATCTCCGGTTGATGGTTTTATACTTTCATGGGAGCATAGAAAAAACGCTCTTTAAAATCTAGTTCAATAAAAATTGGTATATCCTTCAAGTTGATTTGGCAATTTTAAGAATAACATATCAAAATCGCCCTGCTCAATCCCCGTTTTTTAATCTTCATATACATTTCAGGGATGGAATGGAGAAGATGATAATTGACTCAATTATATTTTACAGGAAGGGTTTATCAATCGGATAATAAAAATATTCTTGCAAATCTATTTCACGAGGAGACCGCAATATGAAGGAAGTCGATCTTATAATTTTTACCGATTGTCTTGTAACTTGCAAGGGAGACAGGAAACCAAAGTCAGCAGAGAAGATGAAAGATGTTGGAATCATCGAAAACGGGGCGGTTGCTGTTGATGATGGGATTATAGTCGGTGTGGGCACGCAAAATGAAATTAAATCGGGATTCAGAGCAAAAATGAAGCCTCTGGGACAAAAAATTGATACAAAGGCATTCCCCATACTACCAGGGCTTGTTGACAGCCATACACACCCGGTTTTTGCCGGCGACAGAGTCAGAGAGTTTATTATGCGCTCCGGAGGGGCGACATACCAGGAAATACACGCCGCAGGTGGCGGGATACAGTTTACTGTTAACCAAACCAGGGAAGCGCCAACAATTGGCCTTTATTTAAAAGCGAGGATGACCCTTAAAAGAATGCTGGAGCATGGCAGCACGACCGTCGAGGCAAAGAGCGGTTACGGGCTGAATAAGGAAGAAGAGATCAGGGAGCTTGATATAATAAGAGATTTGGATGAGGATCTTCCCATGGATATTATCCCTACATTTATGGGAGCCCATTCCATACCAACCGAGTTCAAGGATAATCGCGGGGAGTTTATCAGAAGCATAATGGAAGAAATGATGCCCGAGGTAAAAAAGAGAAACCTGGCAAAATTTGTAGATGTATTTTGTGAACAAGGCGCTTTTACTCTGGACGAGACAAGAAAAATCCTTGAATCTGCAAAAGAAATGGGGTTCAAGACAAAACTCCATGCCGAGGAGTTCTCAAGCATGGGAAGCGCCAGGATGGCCGGTGAAATGGGAGCAACTTCGGTTGATCACCTTCTTTGTATTTCTGATGATGATATAAAAGCATTGGCCGATACGGATACCATTCTTACGGTTATGCCCGGAACTTTATTCTTCCTTGATATGAAAAAATATGCGCCGGCAAGAAAAATGATTGATATGGGCGCAAAAATTGCACTTGCCACAGATTACAACGCGGGCTCCTGTATGTCCGAATCCATGCAGATGGCGATGTCCCTGGGTGTGATTGCAATGAAAATGACCCCTGAGGAAGCTATAAACTCTGCAACATATAACGCCGCTTTCGCCGTCGGGATGAGTGATGCTGTCGGCAGTATAGAGGTTGGCAAAAAGGCGGATATGATAGTTATGGGAATTAACAACTACAGGGAGATACCTTACCACTTCGGAGTAAACCTCGTGAAAATGGTATTCAAAAGCGGTAAGGTTGTTGTGGAGAGGTAGTAAGTCCCTTGTCTTCCATGCTGTCATCCTGAGCGGAAAACCGATTAACTTACTTTAACAAAAAAACCTCTCTCAAGAACAAGGTTTACATATCTCCAACATATTAATCAGCGAAGGATCTCTTCTCCCTGATTCTTCGCTATGTGAATCATTTTCTTTCAACAAAAATCCGTCTTTGAGTAGATTATCGAAGTAAAGAAAGTCTCTTGTGATCCGCTCAGAATGACAGTCTGCATGATTGCGAGCGAAGCGAAGCAATCTCACAAGAATGTTCAAAACAAAGGTTCAAGGTGAACATCATGGAGCTTTCCATATTATCACATTATTTTTATTTGAAATGGAGAACATGGGTTGATCTTTTGAGGACACGGATATTTTTGCCTTGGATTTGCCATTGCCCGCAAGCAAAGAAAGAGCAGGCAGTCCTTCCTGAGATACTGTCATTCCGGCCCGTGGTATGCCGTTTCCATCGGGCATGATCAGACTTGATGAACCGTCTGTGAGAACCGCCAAGCCAAGCTTTATCTTTCCGTCGCTGTCGTAAAGTCGAAGAAGTGGTGCTCCGTCTTTGAGGACTTGCGCTTTCAAACGGGATGTTCCGTTACCGTCGAGGAGATCAAGGACAGGCTCCCCTTCCGACACTCCAAGGAAAACCCTCAATCTTCCAAGAGAATCCTTGATAATGACTCTTTTAGTGTAATCTGTATCGCTGTACCTGTCCTCGTATGCATTGACTGTGGATGATCTGTTAATGAAAAAGAATATCAGCACAATCAGAAGCGACATTGCGGTCAGGATTTTCCAGATTTTCATTTCTCTTCTTCCATAATCAATTTTTTTCTCCAACTCAAGTAATCTTTGCTCCATTGAGATATTTTGCATAGATTTATTCTCCTTTGATGCTTCAAATACGGCGGGTCGGGAGACCCGCCGCTACTCAAAAACAGTGTCATTTTCTTCAATTTTTACACAATCTCCCTTACCGCATTTATCCCGTTAAGCTTCATGTGATACAGGAAGATAATGTGAAGCAGGTCTCCGGGATGGGGAGTGGCGCCAATTTTTTTGGCAATGTCAACGGGTAAGTCGTATGTCGCGATTGCATTGTCCGGTACGATTACCTCCCAGTGGTACCCCTTTGCGTTACCGAATAACTTCACATGAAGCGCCAAATGGTATGTACAAAGGTCGGTGCAATCGCCAAGTACAATTATCTTCTTCGGGTTCTTCTCAAGCAACCATTCTTCGAGATCCGTGTCAATGCCGGAGTTGATTGATCTCTTTTGAATGACCTTCATAAGGTTGAAAAACGGAAGCTCCTTAAATTCCCTGACCGTCTCTGCCTCTTCGGTTTCCTCTACACAGTGCGGTGGGAAATGTGCAAATTCAGGCGAGTCCTCCGGGTGAGTGTCCTGGGGAAGTACGAAGTTCCTTACTCCGAGGTCATAGGCTTTCCTTAATATCTCAACAATAGGCTCGATAATCGCCTTAACACGGGGAGATGCAAGGGGTCCGATACGACAGAATCCCTCGATAACATCGACGGATATGACGGCTACATTTTCCGGACCTCCTGCTTCTTCCACGATTTTTTTCATGGGGATATGTTCAAGACTTTCTTCCATTTCCTTGAGGTATTCAAAGAATGACCTGTTTTGTTTCAGGAATCCATCTATATTATTGATATATGACATATTTATCATCCTTTCGTTTAGTGTGATTTCAAAGAATTGTTATTTAGATGGGAATGGGTAAATATAAGCGTGGTGGTCGCGATTTGAAATCATTTCTACCTTACAATCAAATTTTAGAATGGAAGCCCTATAAACCGTTAAAACGGTTAGGTTGTTGAGTATGGTTGGTTATCCTCCACATCCCCCAGTTGAAACTGGGGGTTAATCTCATGAAAGAGGTTGGAAAATAGAAGTTGGATATGAAAGTGGGAGATGAGAGGTGGGAAACGGGAAGTTATCGGGACGGGGACGTCCCTCCTACAGATCCGACATCCGTTACCCGGCATCCGTCTATCGGGACTACAGAATCCGTCATTTCCTTCGTGTCCTCCGTGGCTTCGTGGTGAAATATCTCCACACTCCGGTCTCGGTTCTCAATTTTCCTAATTTCCTCATTTCCTTAGAGGTATAATTCCTCATTCCGGTCTCCGCATTCCTCATTCCACAATCACAAGATCGGGATTGGGGTTGTATTTCCTTCCCACTTTGGCACAGCTTTTCCATTTGTCGTCTTCTTTGATCATCACCACATCGGCCGTAAAGTCATAACTCCCCTTGAGGAGCCATGATCCCACCGCATAAACGTCTGCGGGGATGTTTAACTTCTCGAAAAGCTTGATTTTATCGGGGTTGAATCCACCTGACACTACTATCTTGACCCAGTTGTACCCTGCTTCATCAAGAGCTTTCCTTACTTTCCTGACCAGCTTCGGATTCACACCTGTGGGTGGAAATACGGACATATCTTCCCAGAGTGATTTGTCAACCATTGTTGCCGATGTATCCAGGCGAACTCCCCAGAGCTTCTTTCCCAGCGCCTGGGCGCATTTCAGTGAAGTAGTCACAGAATCGTTTTGAAAATCGACAAGTGCGATTACGGAGACTTCCGGGTCCATATATTCCGCAAACTTCTCGGTGGCTTTGACGGTATCCCCGTTGTATGCGGCGATCAGTGAATGGGGAATTGTCCCAAGTCCCTTTGAGCCCCACCATTGCGCCTGGGCGTCGGTTGAAACTCCAAGCGTGCCTGTAATATATGCGGCGTATCCGTCGCCGGTCTGCATCAGATGATGATCAAACCTTGCCGGGAAAAACAATATAGGCTTCCCGTTTGCCGCATTGACTACAGCCTTCGTGTTCGTGGCGATTTTGGTTCTCCTGGCAAGCACACCGAGGTAATCAGTCTCCAGGTGAGCAAACAGGGAATAGTCGCCGGCAATTGTCATTACAACGTCGAAAGGTTTTATCAGGTCGCCGTCATACAGAGCTTTGACTTCGAGTTTATCCCATCCGTCAATCCATTTTCCGCTCTTGTCGTAGTATCCCGAGCAGAATTTCAATATTGCAATTGCCTCATCTATACCACATAGAAGGGAGTTATGTTTTTGAAAAACCTGCATCAGAACAACAGGATGATAATTGTCCTTTTCCAGTATTTCCTTTGCACGGTTGAAGTATTTATCGGAATAATAACCTTCCCTCATTTTTTCTACAGGGAGCTCGAAAGTTTCAGGATCCAGCCTGAAGCCTCTCTCACGGGCTTTCAATGGAGGAAATGAACTTTTGGCTTTGTCACCTTTGGTTGTGGTGTTTCCCATAATAATAACCTCCCATATACTCTTGTTCGAAGTATGGTTTCATTTCTTTTAGCCTCATTTCCTTCTTATCTCCCTTCGAAAATTTTTCATAGTATTATGTTTGGACGAAAAACCTCCTGATTTTCTGGTCGATTTGTCAATTTTATGCCTGACAATTTTCCCAATTTGCTCTCTCATCATTTCAGCATTCCTATATCTAAGATGTGGATCAATCGCCATGGATCTAAAAATGACGTTTGAGAGGTCATTGGGAATTGCAGTATTATACTTCCGGGGAGGCACGATGTCCTGTCCCATCAGCCTGCTGACTGCATCCATAGGGAATTGCCCTGTCAACAGGTAATAAAGTGTCGCCCCGGTTGAGTATATATCGGATGCCGGTGTTGTCTTGCCGGTTGATGTGCATTGTTCCGGCGAAGCCATATAGGGGGTGAATGCTCCCCTTGCGCCGGGTGATGTAACGAGCCTGACCCCAGCCTTGGCGATTCCGAAATCAACAAGGGTTGCGAAACCTGTGGGAGTTACCTTGATGTTTCCCGGTTTTATGTCCCTATGTACAATGTCGTTGGAATGGATATATTCAAGCGCTCCAAGGATCTGTATAATCCACTCCATAACATCTTTATTGTTGAGAAAGCCTGTGGACTTATTGAGGATTTCCTGGAGATCCTTACCCTCGATATAATCCATCACGAGGTAATGCTTCGTGCTTTCAGAGAAATAATCGGTGACCCTTGGGAGGTGTGGATGTTTCAGCTTTGCCAGGATTTTCGCCTCAGATTTGAACTGAGTGATTGATGCAGGTGAATTGTCAAACAGCATTTTCACGGCAACCGGCACATCAAGCGCTGTATCTCTTCCCTTATAGACTGCGCCGAAGCCACCCTCGCCCAGGAGATGCTCTATTTGATACCTGTCTTTTATGGTCATTCCCGACAGGTTATTATGGATGTTAAGTAAATTCATCGGGTTCACCTCTAATCTCTCATCTGAGGGCATCGAAAAACCTTAAAATCTCTATATTTTCCTTTTTTTTCCATTTCCCATTCACCACAGAGGACATAGAAATATCAATGTTTTTTCTCCGGTTATCCTCTGCGGCCTCTGCGATCTCTGCGTTGAAAAACCACTTCTCATATCATATCAATCGCAATCTTGAAATCCGCCACTGTCGAGAAACGATAATCGGGTTGCGTGGATCTCACCGTAAGGTCGTTCTCCAGATGTTTCCTGATCCCGGATATTAGTGATTGTTCTGCGTTGTGACTATTGGATTTTCCTATTGACATGACGCTCACATACTTTCCCATGTCAACCAGATCCCATATTTTGAGATCCTCCGGATTCCTCAGTCTGGAATCGGCGACTATTCTGCAGTCAACTGCACCGATGGCGGAATAAAAGATTCTCTGAGGATCCTTTCCCACCAGGAGTATCCGTTCAGGCTTTCTATCCGTCACCGCCTCCTCGACTTTTTGTGAGAAAAAGACATTATTTCCCTTGAATGTCGTTGTATATGGGCTCATTTGAATTAGCTCCATCATAGCCGGTGAGATGTTCTTGCTCGATGGAAGTATTATCATGAGGTCGTTTCCGTTATTCTTCAGCATTTCTTCTATTGATACCACCGTGTCCCGATTATCCCCCACATCATCAAGTAAGACAACCAGGGTATCGGAAAACTTTGCGGATCTCTCGAGTACGTTTATTCCATAAGATTTCCCCAGGAGATGTTTAAAAAGAATACCATCGTCAATACGATCCGATATTGGGGGACTATGTGAAGATAATGTGTTGACCGGTGTCAGAACGGATACCTCAGGGAAATCTTTCCATCCCATAAATCGCAGATCCCTCAGGCAGTTAATCGTGGGAAGAACCGAGGCGAGACCGCCCCTTACAACGAGAGTATGATCGTGATTGTTCCTGATGATTGTTTCCACATCCCGATTACCAGCGAGAAAGTTCCAGGTTGCCGTGTTAAATACCTCGGTGCTCATTGGTCATCATCCTTTCATTTTTTATTGTCATCCTGAGCGAAATACGATCTTTTATTATACTGAACAAACCTTGGCAAGAATGGATTTTACTTACCTCCGATGAATTACTCAGCGAAGGATCTCGTTAACGCAAATCTTCTTTTCTATTGAGACTCGCTAAGTTTATACCATTGGGGTCTAGATTCTTCGCTATGAAATTCCCGGACATAAGACAATCCCGTCTTTGAGAAAGTCGTCGAAGTAAAGTAATTCTTTCTTGTATCGCTCAGAATGACAGTATGCCTTACGTTCAGAGTGACAATTCACTTGCCTCGTTGAATAATTTCACTTTATCCCTGCAAATCGCTTTACTTCATTCCTTGAAAGCACAATCTTCAATCCCATTGATGTGACTCCGCGGGCAATCTGTTTCGTGTAATCACGCCACCAGGAGTCATGGTGAGAGCGGTCAAATTCCTTTACTTTTTTAACGGCCTTATCCCAACCGGAAGGCTTCGCTCCCAGGAGTGACTCAATCCAGTCATAGGTAAAGAAGAGCTTTTTGCCATAGAGCTCCTTCAGATAATGAGCTGTATGGAGCTTTGATGAGAAGAAATCCAGTCCCTTGACGCATGAGAGCAGGCAAATGACATTGATATCCGCATCAATGAGGTGCTCGATGAGAAGCCTGACTGAGTATTCATAACATGCGCCTGCGACAATCGCGATTTTCTCGTGCCTGTGATTGTCCCCCTGGAAATATGCCCCGGTGAAGGCCGCTTTTAATATCCCGTCAAACTTGTTTCCGTTCATCCCGCGCTCGTCGCCGGGCATGTCAACAGTGAGTCCGTCCTTGGCGACCGGCAGGAAGTAAGCTGTTGGAAGTATCTCTCCCATGTTGACCTGTTCTGCAATCCTGAGCTTCTGGCATTCAAAAACATCCCTCACAATCTCAAGATATTCAACTATGTTTTCAGTGCAGTGAGGCAGGAAGTTCCTCTCCTCCTTACCCTGGAAGTTGCCCCTTTGATTATCGGTATTCTTGCTCATGAATATTTCCCGCCATATTCCGGCAGGTAATCGCTTGCCCACCCAGCTTGAGAACCTATTTTTCACTATTTTCCTCTCCCTGTCGCTCAGCATTGAGAGATCGGAATCCAGAACTGTTGTTGTGAGCATGTTGGGGTCAAAAAGATCGGGATTTTCATGTTGATCTCCGGGAAATATTGTGAGCATCTGCTCTTTTTTCGTTTTTTCAAGCAAAATCGAGAGAGGCTCCAGGGTCGGCTCGGCGTCCTTTCCTGACGAAGCATAATAGAGTCCGTCCGATTCGCCTTTTCTCTGCTGCCCCGAGCTGTCCAGGTTTCCCTCGAGAAGATCCGTTGCAATTATCAGCGGTCTTGGAGTGCCTGTGGTGTGAAAGCCGACATTAGGAACCTTCACATTCTCCCGTCCCAGGTATCGGCGAAAGAACGGAGAGCGAATCTCGATTCCGTCTTCACCGGGTCTGTAACTGCCGGCATAATCTCCCTCGATCCACCTTTTCTTAATTCCCTTGTATATGCTCATGTTTCTTACCTCCTTTTAAATTTTCGGATTCACTTCAGGGTTGGTAGAGTTTTTACACCCTCAATTCCTGATAATATTTCTTTGTGAGAACCTTCTTGAAAGAAAGTTCTTCGCATTAAGCCGCTGAAGCGGCTTGGTATAAAGCCACCTTCCCTTAAGCCGCTTCAGCGGCTTAACAAGGAGGATATCCGCTTCGCAATCACGGGTTTACGGATTCAAATTTGAATATAATGTTTGCAAGCCTGATTTCATCACCGGGCTTTAATGAAACGGATTCATCCCGGACGAGCTTCACCTTGTTTACAAATGTACCGTACTTTGATCCGGCATCTTCTATAATGAAGGAATCATTTTTGTAATCAACAAGTGCATGCTTTCTTGACACTCTCTTCTCACGCCCGCCGATTCCCGTCAGATCAATATCCACCACATTGGCGTTCTTCAAATCATTCCTCCCCATTGTGATTGGAGTGCTATACGGTGGAGCGGGCAAGTTTATTGTTTCGCCTGTGGGTTGAAGATTTTCGAACACGACAAGCCTGCAAACGGACTTTTTGCTGCCTCCCGCAAGAAGTCGAACAAGGGGAGTCTTCCAGTTCAGTTGTTGATCGTTTTGCTGATTTGCTTTTATGGGGATGACATTTTGCATATCATTCTGGAGGGGCATTATACATATATTGCAGAACATCGCTCCATCGGGGTTGTCCTGTCCACAGTGGTGGCATTTCATTGCATGCTCACTTCCTTTCATTTGTGATCTGCTTTGTGATGAGCTTTGCAGATGCCGTTGTGAGCGTCCGCCTGGTATTCAGATCGTCGCCTGCAAGGTTTCCCTTTTTCTTTGCCGTGTTGGACAATGTCATCAGCTTTGTTGAAATGTCCTTCACACCGACTTTTTGATACAAATCCGCAGCCCTGTCCATCATCTCTGTTCCCTGCCTGATATTACCGGTTGCCACCTGTTCCGTCCCCAGGGTTGCAAGTGTATGCGCACCATTGAGAGTGACAATGTCAAGTACCTGCTGGTTTTGTTTTATTAAGGAAGAATCGTTGGTGAAGTCGATCTTTATATCGATAGATCGCTCCATCCCCATTATTCCCAGGGCATAAGCATCGAATTTCACCCTCGCAGTCGCAATCCTTGAGAGACCGTTGAAGACCGGGACAATATCCAGGCGCAGAAGTATCGCCGTTCCCCTCGACTTGTCGAGATCGGGCAAAGGCGTGGAAAAATAAGTCGGTTGGAAGTTAGTGTATCTTTCTATATCGGGTATAACCCTGGATATCTTCCTGAACATTACCCCGGGTTCTGCTTCAATTGTTATCTCTGCGTTTGTAATGACAACATCCTGGAAATATGAAACCTGGTCGGAGAAAACGGCGGTTATATCCTTTGCGTTTCCTATATGCTCGTAATGACCGCCGCTTTCTCTTGCAAGATCCGTCAGGAAGTCCTCTGCGTAATCAATTCCAGTGCCATATACCCAGAAGGGAGTTCCTGATTTCCTCGCTCTTTTTGCAATTTTGGTACATATTGATTCCTCGGATTTCCGGGAAGGTGTGTTTACCTCGCCGTCCGTAAAAACTATGGCCCTCTGCAGACAATTGTTATCTATTGGCTTCAGATTCAACATATGATCCAGACTGGTTGATAGATGGGTGCCTCCGCCGTAGTTGATGTTGTTGATTGATTTTATCATTCTGCTCTTGTCTTTTTTGTTTTTTACAACTGTAGGCTTCAATTCCATCTTAGATCTTTCACAAAAAGTATAGATAGTCAGTCTGTCTCCATCTTCAAGTCTTCTAACCGTCTCCAGGCAAGCTGATTTGAGAACGTCGAGTCTTGATTTATTAGAAAATTTTCCGACAGGCGCGAACATGGATCCTGATCTATCCAGAACCATTCTGAGATCAAGTGGTAATTTTTCTCCTTCATCAAATTCGATTGGCTTCAACCTGATAAGTGCATAGATAGTTTGTGCGGAATTTTTAATCTCCATAATGTTCTGGCTAAGTTCGGCTTTTAGCTCAATAATATTATTCAATTTTTTGCCACCTCCATTTTCTGTATTAAGTTCCCCGACAAAACTTCGTGTACTTTCTACACTTTCTATAGTATAGATCATATATTTCTCTTTGTCAATACCTTTATGAATTATTATGCTTATTTCTTCAGGGAGTTTGTGTACGCCATACTCTTTCTGAATATCCTCATATAAAGTATATTCACATGAGATATCTGTTGTCCGAGAAAATTCACCAAAGACTATCCTGAATTATAATCAATATTCTTTCTGCGACTTTGTGTGGAAATTGAAATCCAAAAACCATGATCAAGCTGATATTAACAACAATGATTTTAGTTAATGTTTTTCAAGCTCATTTCTTGCGCACCAAGATAGACAAATTCAATATTGCGTATCATTCTATGAATTACTTGCAATATTTGCCGGTCTCAACATGGTTAATAAAATATAATTCTCATTTTCTCTTGTTTTTTTGCAGGAGTTCCCTTTGACTTACTGAAAATTAATAACAGAACGTTTGGATGCAAATGTTTTGTCTTGAAATATGATAGGAGGGATTTTTTATGAAAAAAGAACAGAATGTCTTAATTGCATCGGCCGAAATTGTGCCGTTTGCAAAAACAGGAGGCCTGGCCGATGTTGTTGGAGCTCTGCCGGGGGCTCTTGAAAAAGTCGGAGCAAAGGTTAACGTCGTAATGCCGCTTTACAAGACGATTGATCAGAAGAAGCACAAGATGAAAGTAGTCGGAGAAAAATTCTTCGTCCCTATGGCGGGAGAGAATGTTGAAATAACAATTAAACAGGGAAAATTACCCGGAGTAAAAGGGAAAGCTTTCTTTGTGGAATGTGATAAATACTTCGACAGAGATGGAATGTACCAGGAGAACGGCGAGAGCTACCATGACAACGACGAAAGATTCGCATTGTTCTCAAGGGCTGTTGTTGAAATGATGAAAATGCTTGACTACAAACCTGACATTGTTCATTGTAATGACTGGCAAACAGGACTCATACCCACATATATGAAAGTCATCTATGGTAATGACGAATTTTACAAAGATATACCGACAGTTATGACTGTCCACAACATCGCATACCAGGGCATATTCCCATCACATACCATGGAAAAAATCGGACTTCCCTGGGAGATATTCACACCGGAGGGCGTCGAGTTCTGGGGACACCTCAATTACCTCAAGGCAGGTCTTGTTTTTGCCGATGTTATAAACACAGTCAGCGAGACCTATGCAAGGGAAATACAGTCTTCGAAGGAATTCGGAAGAGGACTGGAAGGACTGCTGAATTTCCGCAGTAAAGACCTCTATGGAATTCTCAACGGAATAGATTATAGAATTTGGGATCCGGCAAAAGACGACTATATCTCTTCGAACTACGACGAGGGAGATCTTCGCGGGAAAAGCCGCTGTAAGAAATCCTTGCAGAAAGATCAGGAGCTGAAAACAGGTAAGGTTCCGCTAATTGGTATAGTATCACGACTTGCCGACCAGAAAGGGTTTGACATTGTAGCAGGAGCACTGGAGAAAATAATGGAGATGGATGTGCAGCTTGTTATACTCGGAACCGGCGACCCTAAATACCACGAGATGCTCCAGGAGATGACGAAAAAATACGGCAACAAGATGAGTGTCAACCTACGCTTTGATGAGCAACTTGCTCATATGATATATGCAGGATCCGATATCTTCCTGATGCCGTCACGGTTCGAACCTTGCGGACTGGGGCAGATGATTGCCCTTAAATATGGAACCCTTCCCCTGGTTCATAAAACGGGAGGACTGGCAGATACCGTTACAGATTATACCGAGGATCC
This sequence comes from Vulcanimicrobiota bacterium, assembly GCA_021107945.1. Lineage (GTDB taxonomy): Bacteria > Vulcanimicrobiota > JAJTBE01 > JAJTBE01 > JAJTBE01 > JAIORV01. The sequence continues at coordinate 13,686 of JAIORV010000130.1, forward strand.
GAATCAGGGCAATGGATTTGTCTTTGATGAATACTCCTCGGAAGCACTGCTTTACGCAGTAGAACGGGCGGTTGAAGTATATTCCAACAAGAGAAAATGGAATACAATTGTCAAGGCGTGCATGAAAGTTGATCATTCATGGAAAAACGCTGTTAAGAAATACATGGATCTTTATGAGAAAGCCGCTGAAAAAAAAGTCCTCGTGGCAGTCTAATATGATAATCTGAAAATGACATAAAGCTAACTTGATAAAAACCGGTGGATATCAATAATCCGCCGGTTTTTGGGATTTTGATATTTTTCACAGCATTCCTTCACAATTGAGGAGCAATTATGATAAATCTTGTCAGATAGCCTTTTTCAAATACACAGGGCGGTTGGCCTCCACAGATCAATTGGGACATCAGTTTTGAGAAGTAGTATTCTCCCGAAAAATAAAACACCACCGCCCGGTTAACCTGAAGGTAACCGTCCCGGTGGTTGTAAAAGATGTAGATTATTTCAAAATAAATCTACGAGAGTAAATGTTATATCGGGGCGAGAGGATTTGAACCTCCGACCCCTGCGTCCCGAACACAGTGCGCTACCAGGCTGCGCTACGCCCCGATAATATAGTATCTTTACCGGACAATATTCTATCACATACATTTTTTATTGTCAATATGGTATAAGGCCATATTCGTTGTGATGGTATTCGATTATGTGGTTTTTCAACGCAGAGATCGCAGAGTACGCAGAGAATACCCTATAGAATAAAAGATTGATTTCCCTGTGTTCTCTGCCTGCCTTCTGTGGGGAAGGGGGAAGGGGAAATGGGAAAAAGGAAATGGGAGGTGGGAGGTGGGAGGTGGGAGGTGGGATCCGACCTCTGTTCTCTGCTATCCATTTTCTCATTATCGGGATTAGGAAATCCCTCCTACAGATCTCTGTGGTCTCTGTGGTCTCTGTGGTCTCTGTGATCTCTGTGATCTCTGTGGTCTCTGTGATCTCTGTGATCTCTGTGATCTCTGTGGTGAAAAACTAATCTTTCATACAGCCTGTATCATTCGTTTATCGGGATTAGGAAATCCCTCCTACAGATTCGACCTCTATTTCCTTCTTCGTGTTCTCCGTGGCTTCGTGGTGAATAAACACATCCGTCACCCGTTATTTGTTTATCGGGACGGGGACGTCCCTCCTACAGATCTGATCTCTGTTATCCGTTATCCGCCCTCCGGCTTCTGATCTCCGTCCTCCACCATCTTAACCGATACTAATTTCGACACGCCGGGTTCCTCCATTGTAATCCCGAACATGTTGTCTGCCGATTCCATTGTTTTCCTGTTGTGTGTTATGACTATAAACTGACTTTTTTGGGAGAATTCTTTTATCAACAAGCTTATTTTCGCTACATTTGAATCATCAAGAGGGGCGTCGAGCTCATCCAGTACAACGAAGGGGCCGGGCTTTATGGAGAGCAGTGCGAAGAGAAATGTCACCGCCGTCAGGGATTTCTCGCCGCTGGAAAGTAAATTCATATTCGTCGCTCTCTTGCCGGGGGGTTGAACCATTATGTCAACGCCCGATTCAAGTTTGTTTTCAGGTTCCGAGAAAGAGACTGATGCCCTTCCGCCTCCGAATATCTTCTTGAAAAGGACTGCAAAAACATCATTGAGTTTTTGTAGTGTATCCTCCAGGCTCTTCACGCTGACTGTGTCCATCTCGCTTATTATCTTCCTCAGGCGTTTTGAAGATTCCTGAAGATCATCGATCTGCCTTTTCATCTCCTCGTATCTTGCCTTATGCTCGCTGAATTCTTCCTCTGCCGAGAAATTTATAGCATCAAAATTCTGAATCAGATTTCTTTTCTTCTCGATGTCATCCTTGACCCTATCCCTTTCAATCGACATTCTCCTTGCACTTTTTCTTGTCACTTTGTTAAATCCCACAAGTCTGTCTTCGAGGTACCTGCGATTTGAATCAAGCTCAATTTTCTTTATACGAAGCTCGCCCTGCTGATTATCCAGGGAGCCCTTGTCTTTTAACAACACTTCGAGTTTATTCCGGGCAGTTTCAAGCTCAACATCAACTCTTGAAAGATCCTTTTTTGACGATTCAAGGGCTATTGTCAATCCTTTCATCTTCAGTTTTAGAACCGATTGTCTGTTGCTTATGTCGCGAAGCCCACCATTGAGATTACCGATTTCCGCCTTCTTGTTTTCGATCTTCTCATTTACCGTATTAATATCGGATTCCACCTGTGAGATATATTCTTTCTCGCTTTCTATCTTTGATTCAAGAAGTCGGCGGTTATGCACGATATTGTCAATTTGTTTTTTCTTTTGAGCCAGGGTGCTTTTTAATTCATCAAGCTTAGCAAACCGGCTTTTATGATTATCTTTCATATCCCCCAGTACAATCTCTTTTTCTTTGATATCTTGTTCCATGGCAGATATTTTTGTTTTCAATTGAGATGTTTTTTTCTTGTATCCTTCGATTTCTCCACCGATTTTGGATTCCGACTCTTCTATTTGCTTTAAATCAAGAGAGGCCGACTCCCTGAGTCTTTTAAGGATGTTCAGTTGTCCTCCTGTGCTTCGAATTTCATCATCCAGGCGGGTAACCTTTGCCGAGAGCGATTTTCTCTCCTCGTCAATCCGTGCCAGGACTTCCCGATCGGATTTGATCCCGGAATTGCACTCCTCAAATTCCCGTGCCATCAGCTTGACTTTCTTTTCCATTTCCCTCATTCTTCTTTGCCTTGACAGAATCTGACTCCTGTCCGTTCTGTGTCTTCCGCCGGTAACTGCGCCGTTGAAATCCAGAACATCCCCATCCAGTGTTACCATCCTGGGAATGAATGCACGGTTTCTCTTTTGAATCCCATATATGTCATACGCGGACTTCAAGCTGTCAACAATAAAAGTTTTTCCGCATATAATGTCAAGTATATCGCGGTAGAGCGAGTCACATTCCACCAGGTTTCTCGCCCAGTCAATCGCACCTGGTAGATCTATGGGCAAATAAGGAAGGTCGGATCCGGTTCTCTCCATGTCGAGGGGGAAGAATGTAAGCCTGCCTGCTCTCTCCTGTTTGAGGAAATCGATACATAGTCCGGCGTCCTTCCTGTTTTGTGTTATCAGGGACTGGAAGTGTGCGCCCAGCACAACATCAACCGCAGTTTCATATTTCTCAACCACCCTGATGACGGAATGTACCGGTGTGATGGACGGCAAGAAGTCCCTTGCCTTCATAACTCTCTGGAATGCGCCGGAGAAGCCTCGGAAATTCTCCTCTTCTCTTAATAGGATGGCAATCTCAGATGTTTTTGCATGAATCGATTCTTTCAATTTCCTGATTTGATTTTCTTCATCGGACAAGCGTTTGTAAAGACTAGAATATCTGGTTTGGACGGCTTCATTCTCTTCCCGGGCTTCTCTTTTTTCCACCTCAAATTTCGCAAGTTTCTCTTCCTCGGATGAAATTATTTCTTCCGACTTCTCAAGCTCCCCGATGAGTTTGCCTGCCCTATTTTCGTTTTCGTTCTTTCTTTTGTTCTCGTTTTCCAGGATATTTTCCAGGTTCCGTTGCTCTACGGTGAATGTCCTTATATCTTCGCGTATCTTGTCAATCTCTTGTATAAACTTGTCAATTTCCTCTTTTGTACCTGACAGATTGGTTTCTCCCGCTCCAAACTCCTCACTCGCAAGTTTCAAGCCGGCTTGTGCCGACTGTAATAATTTATTCTCTTCCTCGATTTCCTTCTCATATTTTTCAATTTTCTTTCGGGTAGCTTCAAGCCTATTGTCGAGTCGTTTATAGTTATTACTATAGTCTTCAAGGGAGGACTCGGCCTGCCTTATTTTCTCAAGGGTCAACTCCCGTTGTGATCTGATTTGAGCTTCTTCCTTATTCCTCCTGGAAGATTCCTCTCTTTCCTTTTCAAATGCTGAGGAGAGCCTGCCTCTTTCTTTTTCCTTTGAATATACCTCAAACCTTTGTTTCTCAATGTCCCTGTCCAGGTTTGTCCTTTTTTCTTCCAGTTTTTCAATCTTGCCTGCATGCTCTTTTTCCTGCGTCTCCTGTGTCCCCATATCAATCAGCACGAGACGACATTCCAGAGTCGAGAGTTTTTCCTTTAATGTTTGATACCGCCTGAGTTTGTTCAATTGCTTTTGCAGCATATCCATCTGCCGGGATACTTCCTGCAAAATATCGTTAAGGCGTGACACGTTTTCTTTAACTAACGATAGTTTTCGAAGTGTTTCTTTCTTGCGAATCTGATATTTGTTTATACCGGCGGTCTCTTCGAGTATCATCCTTCTCTCGTCCGAGTTCGGACTCAATACTTTCTCAACTTCCCTGCCCGACAGCACAAAAAGCGCTCCCTGTCCCACGCCTGTGTCCGCTATCATCTCCTGGATATCCTTTAGCCTCATTGTCTTGTTGTTGAGGATGTATTGCCCGCCTCCGTCCCTGTAGAGTCTTCTTGCAATGATAACTTCCGGTTGATCGAAAGGCAGGCTCCCGTCAGAATTATCCAGGGTGATAGCGACCTGAGTCATGCCTGATGGCTTTCTCTTGTGGGTTCCGGCAAATATAATCTCATCCATCTGCTTGCTTCGAAGGATGGTCGTTTTTTGCTCGCCCAGCACCCATCTGATCGCGTCGAGTATGTTACTCTTGCCGCAGCCATTAGGTCCCACAATAGTATTGATTCCCGGTGAGAAATTCAATTTGATTTTATCGGCGAACGATTTAAAATTGGAAAGCTCTATTTTCTTGAGATACAAGGAACCCACATCCGTTATTGGTTTTCTATTAAGAAATATTGTTCGTAATTTTAAATATCATGCTTTTACCGCAAATGACGCGGAGGACACATAGATTATATAAGGGAATGGACTACGAAAAAGGAAAGCGGATCCCGTTTTTCCTTTTCGGTTTCCATCACTATTCCGGAGATTTTAAAATCTCTTTCCCTGGTCATCCTCTGCGATCTCAGCGATCTCCGCGGTGAATAAGAACTTTTCTCCAATCGTCTTTTTTTACCTGCAGACTCTCACAATCAATTGTTTTCCCTGTAACATTCTGGTATAATTTGGAAAGATAATTTACATCCGGAGTATGGTATGAACAACCTTGAAAAACTCCTGACCAACCGATATAGAATAAAGAAATCCCTTGGGTGTGGTGCATTTTCGGAAGTATATCTTGCGGAGGATATTGAAAGCAAAGAAGAGCGCGCCATAAAAGTAATGGATCTGGATAGATTGCCGGATAAAGAAAAAGGCTTCCATTATGATCTTTTCCTGAGGGAATCCCAAATGCTCCAGGATCTTGATCACCCCGGGATACCAATATTCTTTGATTTTTTCATTGAAGGAAACCTCATGATTCTTGTAATGGAGTATGTAAAGGGAATTGACCTGGATAAGTACATGGAAAAGCATGGCGGTCCCCTGGAAGAGTTGGAAACTCTTTCGATTTTCATCCAGGTTTGCCAGATTCTTGAGTTCCTGCACATGGAAAAACCCGGGGGGAAGATTATCTACAGGGATTTAAAACCCTCGAATATTATTATTGATGAAAATAGCAAGATAAAATTGATAGATTTTGCAACTGCAAGGATCTATAGTCCTGAAAAAAAATGCGACACAATTAAATTGGGGACACCGGGTTATGCCGCCCCGGAAGCATACGGCAGTATCCAGACCGATGAGAGGGCTGATGTGTATTCAGCCGGTGCGTCAATGTTTCATGCCCTGACAGGTGAAGATCCGGAAAAATATATGTTTCATTTCCCGTCTCTTCGTAAAATCAACCCGAGATTATCAGTCTATATTGACGGTATCGTTCAGGAGACACTGAAACCCAGGGAAGAGAGAACAAGGGACATAACAACCCTGAAAGACAGGTTAAATAATCTGAAAGATACGCTTTCATTCATGAAGAAGTTCTCGCCTGCAAGTATCTTTTTCAGAGGGATGTTCTCAATAATTCAACTTTTCAGAATGAAATTTTCTTTTCGTCCTTCACGTGATTTTGTCAAGATCGGATTCATTTTACTTTCAATTTGTATAATCACACCTCTTCTTGTTACTTTTCTCTTCATTAAGTTCCCTCCATATCACAGCAAACCATTTTTCAAGGTAATTCACCCGGTGCCGGCGGAGTTAAGGGGTAGAAGACAACAACAGAAATTGGCTCGCATTCTTGAAAATGAATTTGATAACTTCAAACTCTATTGCGATCTCAAGAAGTATGACAAAGCTATGTCCGCCTGGAGAGAACTGATTTCATTTGTTTCAATTCATGATGAAGTAATGAAAAAAAAGTTGAGCTATTATCCTTCCGCTATGAAAATAATCCTGAGAAACGGTAATACCGGGCAGATATCGGAGGTTTTTCTAAATATCCTGGGTGAATATGAACGTTATATGAATGGCAGTATTATTGGTGATCCCGGCGATGAGATCCAGGATATCACCGGAATGACTGCCAAAGTTGTATCCGGCGAAAACATGGTAAATATAATGAGAATATTCATGCTTGAGACTCCGAATATTAATTATTCCAGAAAAATCTTCGTAATTCACAGGGTGTCCGATGAAATGGCAAGGATGGGCAAGAAAAAGGAGGCAATTGAAATATTATCATTCCTGGTGGCTCATATTAGAGAAATGGACAACACCGAAAATGGGGGGATTCCAATCCCAAAAAACCTGAATGTCAAGCAGATGACCAACATCGACATGCTTTTCATCCGGGGAGAAATAAGCAGGTATAAGGGTAATAAAAACAAATCCCGGGAGTATTATAAACAATATCTTGAGGAAGTCGGCAAACGAAAAGATCCTGACATGGAAACATACCGGGAGACATTCAGAGAAAAGCTTTTTATAGACGATGCAAGAAGAAATATTGGCAAATAAAGAACTTAATGCGCTTTATTCGGGGGGATAGGAGTAATCCCACTCCGCTTAATTATTTAGCCAATTCAGTGGATTCCCTATAACGAGAAAATGGAGAGCAGAGGTCGGATCCCACTTCCCATTTCCCATTTCCCATTCACCACAGATGACACAAAGCCGAATCTGTAGGAGGGACGTCCCCGTCCCGATAAATCCGATGGCAGACCTGTTATTAATAAAAGCTTTGTCACACAACTCAAGAGGATAAAATAAGATGGAACAGAAAATGGATTCATAAATTGTAACAGGAGATGAAATTATGATTCAGGATAAATTACTTGAAAATAAAAGTCCGGAAAAAGAATGCAAAGAGCAAAACCAGGGCACACTAAAGGTTCGGTTTGCTCCATCGCCCACGGGATACCTGCATGTCGGCGGGGCGAGAACTGCGCTTTTCAATTACCTTTATGCGAGGAAAAACGGAGGCGCGCTTCTCTTGCGAATCGAAGATACTGACTTGAAAAGGGAGATTGAAGGCTCCATAAACAGGATAATCGAAGATATGCAATGGCTTGGCTTGAAATGGGACGAGGGACCCATCAGGCAGACCGGTAGGCTTGACATTTATCGGAAATATGCAAACGCGTTAGAGGACAAGGGACTCACTTACCCTTGCTATTGCACGCCGGAAGAGCTTAAAACAAACCGTGAAAAGATGATGGAAGCGGGGACAACACCTCATTATAATGGTGCATGCCGCGACCTTACGCCGCAGCAAAGAGAACAAAAGTCCGCAGAGGGAAGAAAACCATGCATAAGATTCAGGATGCCGGACAAATCGGTTGTCGTGAAGGATCTCATCCGTGGCGATGTCGTTTTCGAGAAGGATTTTGTTGATGACTTTATTATAATGAAGTCCGACAATACACCCTCATATAACTTCGCTGTTGTTGTTGATGATCACGAGATGGGCGTGACGCTGGTAATGAGGGGCGAGGAGCATCTTGTAAACACTCCCCGGCAGATTTCCCTTTATGAAGCTCTTGAATTTTCCATGCCGCAGTTTGCACATATAAGCATGATTTTGTCGCCGGATCGGAAAAAAATGTCGAAACGGCATGGCACTGTCGCCGTGGACATATTCAGGAAAGAGGGATACCTGCCGTCGGCGCTTATCAATTATATTTCCCTTCTGGGCTGGTCTCCGCCTGATAACCGGGAGTTTTTTACCCTTGATGAGATGGTGGAGGCGTTTTCCCTTGATCGGATTGCAAAAAACCCCGCCGTATATGACATTGAAAAGCTACGATGGATGAATTCACAGTATATAAAGGAAATGGACAACGAGAAGCTCCTGGATATGTTGATTCCATTTATGAAAGATGCCGGATTTGTCGATGATGATAAAACCCCGGAGAACCGGGATAAGCTCCTGTTGATTGTCGATGCGTTAAAAAGCAGGCTTGTTCTCTTGTCTGACATAAAGGAAGAAGCGAGTATCTTCTTTGACGACAACCTGGAATTGGACGAGGGCGCAAAAGAATCGCTGGAATGGGACACAACCCCTGCTGTTTTCAAAGCTTTCCTGGAGGTTCTTGATGAATATGATGCAATCACCTCTGAAAATTCGAGAGAATTTGTGAAAAAAATTCAGAAGAAAAGCATGACCAAGGGTAAAAAGCTCTACATGCCCCTTCGCGTGGGTATTACTGGAAAAGGTCATGGTCCCGAGATGGTGGCAGTATTGACGATTTTATCTATAGAGCAGATGAAGAAAAGGTTAAAGAGCATAATTGAAATTTGCAAATAGATAGATTGACGGAAGGCGGAGGTGGTTTTTCAAAGCGGAGAGCGCAGAGTTTTTTCAGGAATCTTCGTGAACTTCGTGTCTTCGTGGTGATGATATTTTTATGTAATTTCACCTCCCGCTTCCCACTTTACACCATTTGCAGGAATAGGGCGCTGTCCATAGTTTATTTCTGCGGCGAACAAAGAAAGTTTTACCATATAAATAAAAAAAGAACCCGGGTGTTTTGGTTTGATGTCTGTTACTGCTATAGCTACTCTGCCTGTTCGTTTTGTTGCTTTGATGATTGCTTGATCTATGCTTCTTATTTGCTGGATTGTTTGCTGTGATTGTTGACTGGCTTTAAGACCTATCAACGACTTCATCTACTGGTTGATCTTTGCTTCATTTTTGCTGCATTTTAGTACTTCAATTTTGCTTCAATTCATTTCTATCAAACCGGGTTCTTTTCGTTTATTATATTAGCATAATATCCAGGATTACTCTTTTTTTTGAAAATGTTTAATTAATCCTCATATACAAATGATTCTTTGCGCCTGCACTGAAGATGTCATCCTGAATTTGTTTCAGGATTGTTTCAGTGTCCTCCATGGTTAAAAAGAAATCCTCCATCCGGCCTGTATCATTCATTTATCGGGACGAGGACGTCCCTCCTACAGATCTCTGTGGTCTCTGTGGTGAAAAACTGATCCTCCATCCGCTCTGCAGCTTTCGTTTATCGAGATTGGGAAATCCCTCCTACAGATCATCTATCTTCTTCTTCGTGTTCTCCGTGGCTTCGTGGTGAAATTAAAGGCATTCTTTAAATTCAGCCATTCCTTCCCTTGCGATGTTCATGTCAAAATCCTACAATTTGCCCCGCATAAAAGGGAAGTCAACATTATTATGGAAATAATCTTTGTTGCGCAAATCGTCCGTGAAGTTATTAAAAGGGGAAGATTATTGAAATTAGACAGGTTTACATATAGTCTTACGATTGCATTGCAGAGCGCGGTGTTGATGGTGGAGTTCTTTTCGTTCTCAATGCTTCTTCTTATAGATCCGCATTATTTTCGCTCGTATGTAATTAATTCAAAGATTGATCTCACACCGGTAAACAGAGTATTTTTTGCTTTTTTATCCTTATTCGAATCACCGTCTATGAAACTTGTGGGGGTTTGGGTTCTCACTCTGTTTTTTCTCTTTGTAATATACTACTTCATTCTTCTTCGAAAAATCTGGGTTAAACCCGTAAAAGAATCCGTTTATTTCACTGGAATTGTCCTGCTGTCAACAAGTTTTTTTTGTTTCCTTGTAATTAATTTCTGGGATATTTACTCGCGCTTTTTGTAAGCGAAATGCAGGAGACAGGACAAGTTGCTTGTTTGTTGTTTTACTATTATTCGGCATTCTTGCATCTGATCTCCGACTTCCATTTTGTAGGTGAGCTTTATGAATGAAAATAAAGATACCGGAATAGAGACAATTACATATTTGAAAGATGTCTGCAGTTATCTCTTTCACGAGGAGGAACCTCAGGATGAAAGAAATAATATAGCCGACGATCTTAAGATTGTCACCGAGGACCTGGGTTATATGAGGCAGGAATATGATTCTCCCGCTCCTCGAGGTGCGGAGGGCGCAAGAGATGTGATGCTTGATATCCTCGCCCTTTTTGACAGGGGAATAGAGGGAATGTTGCAATATATCGAGGACGAGGACAGGGAGCATCTGACGGAAAGCCTTGACTGCTTCGCAGAGGCGGAGCAAATACTTGATTCACTAAGAATGGCAATTGACCAGTACAGGCTTGAATTGGCCGAGTTGTTGTCAAAGCTGGAGAGTGGCGAGATCAGCGAGGGTGAGAAGATTGACGAAGATTCCGACATGCATCTATCCATAACCGATATGGAGGGAGCTGATCTGATCGTCCCGGAGAATGAGCTACCGAGAGCACCGGAGACAAAGCTATTGGATGGATATGGAGCATATACTGATGAAGATATTGAAAATGAACATGAATACGAAGTGCCTGCAACCGAGACACTGGATTATGATGAGCTGAATCTTTCTAATCAGGATGAAGCGTGATGTAATTGGGGACGGATCAAATAAAATCTAAATTTATCTTGTTTCTTTTCTTGTTCAGAGCGATATCATCAACTTTTTTCAGCTTTTTATCTATCCGCTCAACTGAATCATTTATATGTGATATATCAATATTGATTTTCCGGGCTTCATTGAGGTCAATAGCTTCGAGAAAGTAATGACGCGCTTCTTTAAGATTTCCATCCCTCATGCATGTCTTGCCCAGTTCCTCAAGAATCTTCATTCCATCCCTGTGAGAGCCTGCCAGCATATAGTTCTCAAGAGCATATAAAAGATTTTTGTATTCTTCCTGATTTTGTCCTGTCTCTTTCATAACAATTGTCATATTATAATATGCATCTGCCAGTTTTTGTGGAGTATCCAATTCCAAATAAAGCTTTATCGCTTTTTTCAGTATTTCCTGAGCTTTGTTCCATTCTTTTCCTTTTATATATAAATCAGCCAAAAGCGAGGAAGTTTCGGCACATCTCAGGATTTTGTCGTTTCTCAGAAATTTTTCAAGGGCCGATTTAAATAATTTCTCAGCGCCCCCAAAGTTTTTATCTTTTATAAGGATTGCTCCCAATTTCAGGCATGCTTCGGCCATTTTCGTCTCACTCTGAATCTCGCCATAAATTATAAGTGATCTGTTAAAATATTCTCTTGCCACATTGAAATCGCCGGCTTTAAAGAAAAGATTCCCTTGATCAAAAAAGGCGTCGGCAGCTCCCTTGCGGTTTTGGGTTTTCTGGAAAAGCTTCTGTGCCTGGTTTAGATGCTCAAAAGCGCGATCCAGGCCAAAAACTTCCATATATATTCTTCCGAGACAATAATGCAATTCTGCGACTATTTCAGGAGATTCATCAGGATTGATAATCTTTAACGCTGTTTCAAATGGTTTTTTTGACTTCTGATATTTACCCTGGAGAGAATAAGATTTGCCCAGGTAAAAAGCGGCGTATCCAAAAGATCTTCTGTCCATAACTTTTTTATACAAGGCTGCCGCCCACTTGAAATTCTCGCCGGCAAGCCTGGCTCTTTTTTTCTCAAGCATTATCTTCCCAATCTCAAGATGAGCTTTCGCTCCACTCTTGAAATCCAGGTTATCAAGAGAAATCTTCAAAGCCCTCTCAAAAATCCTCAAAGCTCCGACCTTGCCGTTTCTCAGAAGAAAGTCTTCTCCCATGCTTAATAATTCTTCAATTTCCGTCATCTTTTACTGGAAAACCTCCCAATTAATAAGGCGTTGCTATTGGTAGTATTGTAAAGTTGACATAAGAAAAACCAGAGATTATAATCTAACCAATAAAGACTCTTTTGTCTTAAAAAACATGTTCCCTATAGTTTATTAATAAATTTTCGTGTAATTAATCATTTTTCCTCCAATAAAAATTTTAGATGGTAATGAAACATGAAAGAGCCTTTTTTTGAGCCGATTTTCAGAAAACTGAGGATTGGAAAAATTATCAAATATATCCCTGCCGGTTCTATAATATGTGATATGGGGTGCGGACCTGTTGGAGAGTTTCTTTTTGGTATAAAGGATCACATAAAGAAGGGATATGGATTTGACAACCTTACCAATGATAGCAATAATACCAATATAATACTAAAAAAAATTAATATTGCGACAGATGAAATTCCTCTTGCAGACTCAACGGTTGATGTTGTTACCTCGCTTGCAGTTCTTGAGCATCTTGACAATCCATTATTCATGTTAAAAGAGTCTTACAGGATATTACAGCCCGGGGGAAGCTTACTTCTTACCACGCCTGCGCCTGTTGCAAAGCCTATCCTGGAATTCCTTGCATACCGTCTTCACTTGATAAGCAAAAGGGAAATTGACGAACACAAGCATTATTTCAACCGGGAAGAGTTGAGGGATATATTTATTAAAGCGGGATTTCAAGATAATAATATCAAATGCTCCGTGTTCGAATTTGGATTTAACAATTTCGTTATTGCCCAAAAATAGAAAGAACGATTGGAGAGATTTTATGAAAAAACAATTTTTATTTCGAAAAACTTATCTTTTCTTCCTTGCTCTGCTCATCTGTCTTATGTTTTTCTCCGCAAAAAATATAGAGGCGGCCGGAAATTTAAAAACAGTGAAGGTGAAAGGAGAATTTCTGGGAGGAGAGATAGGCAGCGATTCATGTCAAATTTACATTAAAAACACGGCCGGAAAAATAATTAGATGCCAAATAATTGCATCTCTGGATTGGATGACTTCCAGGCAGAGAGATGAATACAGGAAATTGAAGAGGACACTGCCCGGAAGAAGTTGGCCCACATTGACTGATACTCATAGCACTGTAAAAGCGTGGTGCATAAAAATGAGTGACGGCTCGCTCTTCCTGGTCAAATACAGCGTTTTGTCCAAGCCTGTTCCATTATGGATCACCATTATCGCCAGCACAAAAAGCCGGAATAGAGCCAATTCTATTAAATACAAAGCATACAAATCGGGATTTCACCCGGATATTATAAATTCATCCAATTATTCCAAGCTTCGTTCAGGCTATTTTGTGGTTATAACAGGAGCGTTTGACGAACAGCACAAAGCTTTATCAGCGGCAAAAAAAGCTCAAAACAAGGGTTGGAAGGATGCCTATATAAAAAGGATAAGATAGTGAACAATAATACCGGGGAAATTGCGGAATAATTGACAGGACATGTAAGAAAGGAAAACTATATGAAAAAATTGACCGTCATGCTCATATCAGCGCTTATAGCTTTTCTCCTGATGACGGGGTTGTCGCATGCAAAAGAAAAAATCACCGAGAATAACGGGTATTTTTATTACAACGGGGGCCAAACCGGAATCAAGCTTGGCAAAGCATTTGGAAGAGGATTGGCAAAAAGCGCAATAATCAGGAAAAATTCCGATGGCGCAACAGTCATCCGCATGAATTATTCCGAGGAGGGATCCGATTTCCGCAATTGCTACATCATAAAAAACGATAAATTGGTTTTCTCGTTCGACCCATATTCACAGAAAAGCTTCAGAGATGTCTATTTCTCTCTCTTCGATTCAATAATCAAAAAGAAGTGGCCGTCCCCCGATTACAGCCCCGGCAAGTATATACGCTATGAGGGCGCGGTAAATGTAACCGGCTCAAGAGTATTGATGTTTACCGCAAATTTTTACAGAACCAGCAGAACATCGAATGAATACACTTACCAGATAGCCACGGATTATTTCGATTATGAAAAGAACGAGACAATCTCCGGCAAAGTCTGGATAGGAAGGACGAAGACTCCCACATTTAAGTTTGTAGAGGAAAGACTGAGACGAACAAATGATATGCTTGGACAATAAAGACCTTGACAATATCCTCCGGGGAGCGCAAATCCTCGGCTGTGGTGGAGGCGGGGAGATCGAATGGGGAAAAGGTTTGATTGAATGTGCCATTAAAAAAGGCAAATCTTTCAAACTCCTTTCTATAAACGACAAAAATGAAGACCGGGAAGATCCCCTGATATGTATTATCGGGGCCGTTGGCGGAGGCGTATCCGATGAAATAAAAAGAAAAACTGCGCCCATACTTCGCAACATGTCGGCCGAAGACAGAATGGAAAAGCCTATACTCAGGGCGGTTGAAGAGCTTGCCGCGTACAAAGGACAGGACCCTGGCGGATTTATCCCTACGGAAATCGGGGCCGGTAATATGGCGGTAACAATGTTTGCGGCCGCGATGCAAGATAAATTTGTTCTTGACGGCGATTGCTGCGGCAGGGCGAAGCCAATGATCTCGATATCCACAACAGGAATCGCCGGAATTCCACAGACACCCCTTGCCTGTATAAATGCTTTGGGGGATGTAATGATCTTGAAAGATGCAAGAAATGACATTCACGCCGAGGATATATGTCGATCTTTTGCTGTCGTTTCCGGAGGCACTTGCTATTGTGCCAGGTGTATGCAAAAATTATCCCGATATGTTAACGCAATGATCCCGGGGTCATTCACGCGCTGTTTGAAACTGGGAAACGCAATGAGCAAAGCCCGTGAAAGCGCTGACAACCCGGCGTCGGCTCTTCTTGAGGTAGAAAAGGATGCAAAGATATTATTCAGGGGAGAAATCATATCCCATGAGAAAAAATATGCGGGTGGATTCATCACGGGAATGTTGAAGTTAAAAGGAAACCGGGAATATAAAGGGCATAATTACGATGTATGGTTTAAAAACGAATTCCTGGCGGGATTTCTTGACGCCCGGATGAATTATAAATGTCCGGATCTTATATGTGTAATCAACGAAGACGAATACAGGGGAGTCTCAAACTGGGACGATTTTGACGAGGAAACCGGCGCCCCCGTTACAGTGGCGGGCATTCCCTCACATCCTATATGGAAAACTGAAAAAGGACTTGAGATTTTCTCTTACGAACGATTAAGAAGGTGATTCCATGAAACATTTACTCTGTAATAATATAAACACAAAAAGTAGATTCAGGTATTCAAGTTTAATATTAATCACTCTGGTTTTACTTCTATTGTCATCATTCCATAAACCAGCATATGCTCAAGCCCAATCCCCAACAAAGGCGGCACGGGTATTCTTTCAATCCATGGGTTATATGAATTACAAGAGAAGCTGGCAATATATGTCATCACTCTCACAAAAACACAACCTCATATATTTGAAGAGATATTTCCTTGCAAAGAGAAAAGACCATACAATATATGGATTAAGGTTCCAGGTGGAGACAAATGTCAATGGATACAGGAACCTCCTTTTTAGCGACCTTTTCTCCAGGCTTACCATTAAAATGGGGGTAAAAGCGAGCAGTTTCAAGTCTGCGAAGGTGGCGTATGTCAGCGGTAACGCCAAAACCGCCACAATCAGGCTTACTGTCGAGGGTAAAAAGTCCTTTTTCAAGATGGTAAAAGAAGAGGACGGATGGAAGGTTGTATTTTACAATGAATGAGGGTGTTTCTTCAGACCACCCCAGGATTTGGGTAGATGCCGGTCTCCCGACCATACTGGGAATGGTATGAAAAATTCGCAACCTACCATTCCGGGCCTGTAACGATGGATCCGTCCCCTCTCATATCATCATCGCTTCTCTTTTTCATCTCCATACCCCATTCCATGAAAAGCGTCTTGAATACCTCATCGTTCTCAGCGACATAATTCAGGATTTCCAACGCCCTCTCGTAATTAATATCTCCTTCATATGTCAGAATACCGACTTTCCTGAGGAACCCTGGCGGATTTCCCAGCGAAAGGTACCCTTCCACTTTTTTTCTCACTTCTATTTTTATGTCATCGTCTATTTCCATAAAACCTCACGATTCAAAAAAATTAATTTAAACCTCAATAATGTATCTGGAATCCTATAATTACCGTATTATAGCTTTCTACCGGGGAAAGAGTCCATTTCTCACCAGCATACAACTATATCGGAGAATGCCTGAAAATTTGATGAGTTTAATTAGCGGCGAACCCTCGTATGCAATAAATTCTCTGCGCCCTCCGCGATCTCTGCGTTGAATTTAAAAAGCATTATTCGGATTAAATGCTGTACAACCTCTGGAACACATAGGCCGCCGCCCCGTATGCGCCGGAAAGCTCCCCCAGGTTTGCTGCCACGAAGCTTACCTTATTGTATGAAATCATCTTGATCCTGTTCATCAATTCTTTCATAATCAGGGGATGTAGTATATCAAGAAGAGGTACGATGTCTCCCCCTATTACAATCAATTCCGGGTCAAGGACATTTGCAACAACGGCAAGTCCCATTCCTAGATACCTTCCAACAATTGAAAGTATTTTCATTGTAAGCTCGTCATTTTTCCTGGCGCATTCCTGAATAATCTTGAATGTAACTTCATCAGCGCTTTTGACATAATCGGTCAGGCTTGTTTCCCACCCTCTCTTGAGCCCTTCCGCCACACCGCGTTTTATGGCGTTGAGGGAGCAAAGCGCCTCCAGACATCCGGAATTTCCACAAGTGCACGGCGGACCGTCAGGTTCGATTGTGACATGTCCTACTTCACCCGCTCCGTAATTCTTTCCCACAACAAGCTCCCCGTTTATAACAATACCCGCTCCAATCCCGACACCCACGGCAATAAAAACCATGTTATCCACCCTGTAAGACTCATTTTTCTTTGATGTAGCGTCAAATAAAAACCCCTCGGATACAGTGAGGTATATGGGAGTTTCCGATTTCATCTCAACCTTTCCCGCACCGTAATACATCTCGCCCAACGCCGCCGCGTTCACATCATTCAGAGCAAAAACAGGAAGCTTGAATTCCTCCTTCAGACCGGTGATAAGATCTACATCTTTCCACATCGGGTAATTCGGAGAAAATCGGCAGATCCCCCTCTCCATATCAATCCAACCAGGACTGCCCAGACATATACCCGTTACCTCGATCCGGTTAAGTCTCCTTATGATAGTTTTAATATCCTCCAGAACATAATCAAAAGGAGCGTCCATCGGGATAGCGATATCACTGCGCTCAAGCATCCTGCCGTTAATATCGGTTAGTATCCCTATTACCGGAGATCTCCCCAGGTCTATGCCTATTGCCTGTCTCAATCATATCACCCCTAAAAATATTATTTCATATTCAATATAAATCCCCTGCAAAGTGTTGACACAAAGATTCAAATATGCTAAAATCCCGAAATGGAGGTTGGTAAGTTGCTCAGGCGGCTTTCTTAGAAAATAAATACTATCATACCAATCTTCAAAAAAAGCGCCGACGTAGCTCAGAGGTAGAGCAGCTGATTTGTAATCAGCCGGTCATCCGTTCAATCCGGATCGTCGGCTTGCAACAAGACCCACCATTTCAAGGCTTTGGTGGGTTTTTTAGTTCCAAAATATCGTGTCATATTTGGTATAAAATAGCACTGTTTTACCCTGTTTTGGAAAGTTTTTGTCCCAAATATGTCCCAGATTTCCTTTATTTTTGTTATTCCACGCCTGCCCGATTGAACCCGCATGAACACTTGTTTTGTGAAAGGATGTATATTTCACAAATGACGATCAGAAGAGGTTTGGAGGAGTGAATTTAAATTCTTTCTATATAATGAAAATTATTACTCATTTCAGAATGTGAATTGAATTGTTTTCTTGCTCTCCAACTCAAAGAAAAGTCAATTTAAAAAGTTGCCGGAATTCTTATTTTATCCCGTTATTTGCCACTTGTTTTTTTATCTCTATGCAGTCCGTCCCTCCCATCGGGAACCGGCTCCATCGGTGGAATCCTGAAAGTTGCCGTTTGAGGATAATTCAAGGTCGTTATTCTTTCCCGCCGTGCTTGCGGAGGAGGTTGGCTGTTTTCTTCTCTCCTGCCTCAATTGCCCAGGTCAATGGCGTCCTGCCCATATTATCCCTTACATTAACATTGGCTCCCTTGGATATAAGAAGACTTGCGATATATGTATGGCCACCCACAACCGCATTGTGCAATGGTGTCTCACCATTATAATCCCCTGTATTGACATTGGCTCCCCGGGATATGAGAAGCTTTGCTATATCTGAATGGCCACCAAAAACCGCCAAGTTCAATGGTGTCCTGCCATATTCATTCTTCGTATTAACATCTTTTCTCATAATGTCCCCCCTATTCTATGATTTTTACACATAAGCAATTTCGTCAATATTATCTTTTCCCCCTCCTCCAGTCCTAGGGTGGAATCGGATTCTTGTCCTGCCGCAGTCCCCGCTTCGCCTGCCGTAGAGATATTACGCCCAGGACACTGTAACATCTCCCGTCTTTCCATTTTGCTCTATTGCCCAATAATGATCATGATCACGGGCAAGACAATAGTCATCGGCAAGAAAATAGTCATCGTCGGGACAAAATAGACGATATACAGGAAGCCCGACAATTATCTCGTTGTGCCAAACAGAAGCCCCCCCCCTGCTCATTTCCATATGGCGTTTGGTTGCTCGTCGCAGGGAGGATATCCCCATATCTTACCTCTATTTCTTTGTCATGGTACACGCAGAATAACTCCACCAATGCTAAGAAAGCCATCTTCCTGTTTTTTGTGCCACTATAGATGGCATTCTTGCATAACTCTGATAACTTCATTTCTGTAACCTCCTAATTTTCTCTCTCCCACTCGAAATATAAACAATTCAGAAACTTGCCGGATTTTTTATATTATCCCATTTTTTGCCACTTGTAATTTTAACTCTATGCAGTCCGTCCTGCCCATCCGGAACCGGATCCAGAGGGGAAATTCTGAAAGTTGCCGTTTGAGGATAATTCAAGGTCATAATTTCTTCCCGCCGTGCTTCCGGAGGAGGTCGGCTGTTTCCTCGTGTCCTTTCTCAATTGCCAAGTGCAATGGCGTCAAACCGCCTGTACTCTCCGCATTAACATCAGCGCCCTTGGATATGAGAAGCTTCGCTATCTCTGTATTGCCTTCCCCAGCCACCACGTGCAATGGTGTCAAACCTCGTTTCTCCTTCGCATTGACATCGGCTCCATTGGATATGAGAAGTCTAACTATATCTGTATTGCCCAAAACAACCGCCCCATGCAATGGGGTGCTGCCAAATTGATCTTCCTTTGCATTAACATCTGCGCCGTTGGATATGAGAAGTATTGCTACATCTATTTGGCCATCTATAGCCGCCTTTTGCAACGGTGTCTGGCCTACTTCCTCCTTTGCATTAACATCGGCTCCGTTGCTTATTAGAAGCTTTGCTATATCTGTGTGTCCCAAAGCAGCCGCCCTGTGCAACAGTGTCTGGCCTTTTTTATCCTTCGCATTGACATCCGCCCCCTTGGAGATGAGAAGCTTCGCTATCTCTGTATTGCCGTCCCCAGCCACCACGTGCAATGGTGTCTGGCCTACTTCCTCCTTTGCATTAACATCGGCTCCGTTGCTTATTAGAAGCTTTGCTATATCTGTGTTCCCGCCCATTGCCGCAAAATGCAACGGTGTATGCCCCCCCCTCCACCTTTCATGGACAACATTAGGAGATCGCTTTAGAATTTTTTCTATTCTATTTTTATCTCCAGTCTGGAGATAAAAATCAATTGCATCAAAAATATTATCATTTGCAGATTTCCCAAAGATACCACCCATAAATTTCCTCCATTATTTATTAAACTTTTACCCATAAGCAATTTTGTCAATATTGTCTTTTTCCCTTCCTCCAGTCCCAAGGTGGAATCGGATTATTCCCCTGCCACAGTCCATGCCGTGATCTCCATGCTTGTGCTTTCATTCCTTTGCCCCGTGCTTGCGAAGGAGGTCGGCTGTGTCCTTGTGTCCTTTCTCAATTGCCATTTTTAATGGTGTCATGCCTAAGTTATCCTTCGCATTTACATCGGCTCCTTTTTCTATGAGAAGCTTTACTATCTCTGTATTGCCTTTTAAAACCGCCCTGTGCAATGGTGTATGGCCGAATACAGCCACCGCATTAACATCAGCGCCTTTTGCTATGAGAAGCTTTACTGTCTCTGTATAGCCTTCATAAGCCGCCCAGTGTAATAGCGTCCCGCCACCTATGTCTTTTGCTTCAACATTTGCCCCTTTGTCTATGAGAAGCTTTGCTACATCTGTATGGCTTCCCATAGCCGCCCAGCGAAATGGCGTACTGCCAACTTCATTCTTCGCATTCACATCTGCCCCCTTGGATATGAGAAGCCTTGCTACCTCTGTATGGCCTTTAAAAGCTGCCTCGTACAATGGCGTATTGCCGTCTTCATCCTTCGCATTAACATCTGCCCCTTGGGATATGAGAAGCTTTGCTATATCGGTATGGCCTTCAATAGCTGCCTCGTGCAATGGCGTATAGCCATCTTCATACTTCGCATTGACATTGGCCCCTTTGGATATGAGAAGCCTTGCTACCTCTGTATGGCCTTTAGAAGCTGCCAAGTACAATGGCGTCACGCCGATTTTTTTATCCTTCGCATTAACATCGGCACCCTTGGATATGAGAAGCTTTGCTATGTCTGTATAGCCCCCATAAGCTGCCAAGTGCAATGGCGTCACGCTAGCATTATTCTTTGCATTAACATCTGCCCCCTTATCTATGAGAAGCTTTGCTACATCTGTATGGCCTTCCAAAGCTGCCCTGTGCAATGGTGTAAAGCCCCTTTTATCCTTTGCATTAACAATTTTAGGGTTCTTTCGAATGAAGTCTTTAACCGCCTGTCTATTGTTCTTCTCAATTGCCTTATAAATGCTACTGTATTTACTGTCTTCATTGCTACTAATGGTGATTTTTTTGTGATCTTTATTGCTACTAATGGTATTATCTTTACGGTCTTCCTTGCTACCACACGAAGCCATTCCCATGACGGCAAGAATTAACAATAACACAATTGTTTTTCTCATAACATCTCCCCCATCCTATGAATTCTTCACAGAAGTAATTTCGTTAATACTATCTCTTCCCCTTCCTCCAGTCCCAGGGTGGGATCGGATTCCTCCCCTGCCATAATCCCCGCTTCGCCTGCCTTGCTTTAAGCTCCAGCTTCCCCAAGGTCGGATCCTTCGAATATTTCCACATTATGGTTTACAAACCTTACAAGGTCGCTTTCCCGTCTTAATTGCTTCTCATAATTCTCTCTCTATTCAGTCCGTCCCGTCCATCAGGAGCCGGAGGGTGGAATCCTGGAAGTTGGAGGTTCAGTATAGTTCAAGGTCGTTATTCTTTTCCGCCATGCTTGCGGAGGAGATTGGCTGTTTCTTTGTGTCCTTTCTCAATTGCCCAAGACAAAGGTGTCTTGCCCTTATTATCCTTCGCATTTACATCTGCTCCTTGGGATATTAAAAGCTTTATCATACCTGTATTACCCTCTGAAACTGCCATTTGTAATGGCGTCTTGCCCTTTTTACTCTTTGCATTAACATCTGCCCCTTTGGATATTAGAAGCTTTGCCACATCTGTATGGCCTTTATAAACCGCCTTGTGCAATAGTGTGTAGCCATAATTATCCTTCGCATTAACATCTGCCCCTTTTGATATTAGAAGCTTTGCTATATCTGTATAGCCTCTATAAGCCGCCTCGTACAATGGTGTTTCGCCTTTTTTATCCCTCGCATTTACATTTGCTCCTTTGGATATGAGAAGTTTTGCTACATCTGTATGGCCTTTAATAGTTGCCTTGTGCAATGGTGTCTCGCCATATTTCTCCTTCGCATTAATATCTGCCCCTTTGGATATTAGAAGCTTTGCCACATCTGTATGGCCTTTATAAACCGCCTTGTGCAATGGTGTGTAGCCAAATTTCTCATCTTTTGCATTCACAAGTTGCGGATTCTTCCGAATGAAGTCTTTTACCGCCTGCATATCGTCTTTTTCAATCGCCTCATTAATGCTACCATATTTACGGTCTTCATTGCTACCATGAGAAGCCACCTTCGTACTTGGACGGAACTGTTTCGATGGAGTTGTCTCTTTACGGGCTTCATTGCTACCACATGAAGCCATTCCCAGGACGGCAAGAATTAATAATACCACCATTGTTTTTCTCATAACATCTCCCCCATTCATTTAATTTTACACAGGAGTAATTTCGTCAATATCATCTCTTCCCCTTCCTCCAGTCCCAGGGTGGGATCGGATTCTTCCCCTGCCACAGTCCCCGCCGTGATCTCCGTGCGAAAGACGGGGGTCATATCTTGAATTTGGTAATTCCAAATAAGGCATTGTCCCATTTTGGAATTACTCATAACGAAGATTTGATCTCATTTTCCACTTCCTGAGATATAGGCATTTTTCTCTACTTACCCTCTTTGCTCTTTGTGGTTTTTGCGGTGAGATTTTCTTACTTATCCTCTGCGCTCTCCACTGTCTCTGCATTGAAATTCTTTTTACTTTTGTTTTTTACATCGATTTCTTTCTTTGTTGAAAAATAGAAAAACGGGATTAAATATGAGAAGCATGGAAGGTACAGCAATCCCCAATATGTTACCGGCGGGATTCCCATGAATAAGTATATTACGCCTGCCAGGGGTATGATAGTTAGGGGATAGAACAATTTCAGCCTTTCTCTGAATATCTTCAGAGATGCAAATGCATACATGGTGACGATAAAAAAGCCGAATAGCACCGGTTTGTATAGAACCGAACCGGCGTACAGGAAACTCCGGCCGGCAAATGTCGTACTGCCCTGGAACCACTGGTGGAAAGATAACCCTCCTGCAGCGTTTGTTGAAATGGATATATATTTCGACACAAAGTAATAGTGAATCATGTAGTAAATCAACGAAACAACAAACACAAGCAGAAGTTGCAGTGTTTCCTTTTTATTCTTGTTGAGAAATGCGGTCATTATAAAGACTATCCATACGAAAAAGAAAAGCTCCCTGATAAAGAGGCAGATTATGAATGATGATATCCAGACAATGTTATATTTCCTCTGTTTTGCCCATATCGCAATCGACAGGAAAAACCATGCCCAGTATTCATGAAAAGTAAACCAATTGCCGCATATACCATAGACAAACAGGTAAGACATGAGTACCGGCGTGATTATTGCAACCAATGGATCGTCAAGCTCATTGTTCACTGTGAAATAGGAGGCGAAAAACATTATAGCTGCCATGATAACGAACAGAAGGGCCACATACATTCCATCGGGGGGCATCAATTCCCAGAAATGGAACAGGAACGGTGGACGGATATTGAAGACAGATGTAATCGTAAAACTTCCCTGCCTTTGCGTTAACGCCCATTGGAAGCTTTCATAATAGACATTCCCCGCTTTCATGAGATGGAAAGTTCGAAGATAAATATGCCCGTCAAATGAATAGGTATGCGATTCCGGGGGCACAACAACTCGTGAAAAGTCATTTGCATTCAAAGAGAATCCCATGATAAAGAAATTAATTACAAACACTGTGAGAAAAATCAGCGCAACAATTCTCTCGGTTTTTTTATTCTTTTTAAGGATGCTTCCTATTGAGACCCCAAGGAATCCTGCCAGTGGGATTATTAACAGAGGGAAAAGAAGGGAATGTATGTTATTTATTATATTTGGAATTATTTTCCCCATCAGCATGAAATCAATATAATACCCTTTTGAAAGGAGCGTCTGAGTAGGAAGGCTTACATATAACAAAGCGAATAATATGTTGATTATTAAGGTTGTAATAATTTTAGGAATAAATCCAAGACTTTTACAAATGAGGTTGATTATCACTCCCACAAACAGGCACAAAAAAACAATATAAAAGAGACTCATATACAAGATACTCGTCCAGTATAAGACCAGCGCGACTAAAAGAAATTTAAGCAGGTTGCTTTTTTTTATCCAATTCATTAAGTTTGATATTTCCAATTTTTTCAACATTATATAGAGAAACCTTAATCAATTATTAAGAAGCGTTCTTGTATCATTTAGAAAGCCCCTTCTAAAGGCGATATATCACGGTCGGGGAACCGCTCCTGTATTACTAATTAAACATTCTCATCATTCCACGGGGCTTCCCATTATATGGAATCCGCCATCGACATGAATTTTTTCTCCCGTTATTTTCTTTGAGAGATCCGAGAAAAGGAAGACCGCCAGGTTTGCTACCTCTAAAGCATCTTTGCTCACTGACCATTCAAGTATCGCCCTTTCAGCCCATATTTTTTCGAAGCTTCTGAATTCCGGTATTCCTCTTGCGGCGATTGTCTTTAAGGGTCCCGAGGAAATGCAATTTACCCTTATGCCATGTTTCCTCCCCAGCTCGTAGGCCATATATCGGGATATCGACTCCAGTCCGGCCTTGCATACGCCCATCCAGTTATAATGAGCCCAGACGACGGATGCATCGAAATCCATGGCGACAATGCTTCCTCCCTTCATATATGGGGCAAAGACGCGTCCCAGCGAGGTGAGGGAATATGAGCTTACCTGGAATGCCTTGGATATGTCATCCCAGGATGTTTCAACAAAGCTGCCGCCGAGACAACCGGCAGGAGCATACGCTATTGAATGAAGCAGTCCGTCAAATTCACCCCAGCGCTTTACAATCTCATCCCTTACGCTTTCAATCTGTTCCTCCCATATTACATCCATAGGTATCACCAGTGGAACCGGGTCCATTTTTTGTGCCACTTTTTCAGTTAGCCTCGAGCTTTTGCCGGGGCCGCCTGTCAGGATAACCTCAGCACCCTCCTCCTGAACTCTCCGGGCAATTTGGAAGGCAATGCTCTGTTTGGTAAGTACTCCTGTTATCAGGATTCGTTTTTTATCAAGCAACATGATTATTACCTCCTGCTTCCAACTTCTGACCTGTAATTTCAAACTTCTCTTTGCGGCGAATCTATCCCGACTTATTCCGCTTACGTAAAACCACGTTCATTCTCCAGGATTTCCGGGAGTTATCAAGAGGTTGTGATGTACTAAAACCCCCGTACCAATCAACAAAATCAAAAACTCCCGATAATCTTACCAGGGCAAGGACTTCCTGCGCCGTATATAATCTCTCGAATGAGGTTTCCCTTATCTCGAATGTCTCTCCCCTGTCGGTAATTCTCATTGATACGGTGGTTGTTGTAATCTGCCCAATTGCGTCAAACTTATCGGAGGGATACCCCCAGTTTGTCTCGACCACTATGCCGTCACGCTCTGAAACCCAGTGGTTTTTTACTCTCCGTTCATCCTTTATTATTTCATCAAAGGGGTGAGAAAATTCGATGAAATATATTCCGTCGGAGTTGAGGTTGGAGGCGATACATTCAAGGTGCCTTATAAAATTATCATTTGTAAGAATATGACCGACGGAGTCGAGCATTAAAATCGCCATATCAACGGGATCGTGAAGAGAGAAATCCAGAAAATCTCCCACCATTAACTCGGTGGTGAGATGCTCTTTCGATATTTTCCTCCGTGCATACTCAATCATCTCCGATGATATGTCAATTCCAGTGCTTCTCTTCCCCCTTTTTGCAAATTCCCCGACAAAATAACCGGGACCGCACCCCAGGTCAATTATTGAATCCGGTTCTCTTCCTGTCGCATCTCTGAATACTTCTTCCAGGAAGTCGGCTTGTTGCGGGATGTCCCTGAAGTCAAACGCTATGTCATAATACAGAGGGAGCCTGTATATTTCCGAATGAAGCAACTCCAATTCATTCATCATAATCCCCTCGTTTCTCAATAATTTCAATCAATTGCCCCATGATATTTTTTCTACTGATAACCGGGAATCCCTCGTTTTTTGCTTTATTCCTCTCCCTCTTATTATTATACCCCCAATCGGCCATTATGCATATACAATCTGTGGATTTAACATGTCGCAGATTTTCCATCAGATCATCAATAAAAATAATTTTCGATGATTCGATCTGCATTTCCCGGGCAATTGCCCTTATCAAGTCAGGTTTATATTTCGAATGCTCCCTTCCATAGACGCAATATGACTGATTATACCTTGCAATAAGCAGGTTGATTGTGCTTTCGTCCTTTGCGGAGCATATAGCTACGTCCAGAAACTCGTCCTTTAGCCCGGGGAGCTGCTCCATAACATCGGGATATGGACCCTGCAATGAAAGCCAGGTTTCAATATCTTTTTCCTGCGTTCTCCATCTCTCATTATAGAAGCCCTTGGAGAAATCATTGATTTTTTCAGAATATCTCTCCCTGCAAGAGAAAAACTGGTCAAAAGTGGTTTCATTAAAGTCGATTGACGGGTCCTGCTTCATCATGCGAAACAAAATATAAAAGTCATCGCCTGTCTTTGCAAGGTATCGTCCATGGCGGAATTTTTCCATGAGAATTGAATCATCGGCGGGAATTTTGCCTTCCATTTCCTTAAAAACTCTATATCCCAGATGGAAGCACTCATCGACACTGTTCCATATAACGCCGTCGAAATCAAATGCAATGAGGTAATTGCTATGCATTGGACATCTCCTTTTTTGTAACTATTCACCGCAAAGTTCGCAGAGGTCGCGGAGTTTCCTGCGAATTTATCACTTCATATAACTAAGCATCAGTTGGTAGCGGAAAGCTTTAGCTTTCCCTTTCCTAAGTATCAGCTGGTAGCGGAAAGCTTTAGCTTTCCCTTTCCCTTGCTTAACAGTGACATCTTTTATTACCTTACGAATATATTAGTTATCTGTGTAAAAATTCTTTTTGATACTTATCAGGAGTTACGCAATTGTCATGATGAGCATGGGTTTTTTATTAAATGAAAGCCTGCAAATTGTCATTCTGAGCGGATCAAGAATGAGTTACTTTACTCCAATGATTTTCTCAAAGAAGAGTTTTTCTTGATGCTCGTGGAATCACACAGCGAAGAATCTGGGCCTTGATTGTTTTAAAGAGCAAGTCTTGACAAGAAAGAGGATTATTCTGAAGTAGCTCCCAAGGGAAGAGATCCTTCGCTGTGGAATAAATCGGAGACATGTAAAATCCGTTCTTGCCAGGGCTTCATTTGTTAAAGTAAAGCGATTGTTTTCCGCTCAGGATGACACGCCGGGGGATCGTCTTTATGTTAAAAAAAGGCGTGCGAACTGTCATTCTGAGCGGATCATGAATGATTTGCTTTAATCCGATGACTTCCTCAAGACGGAGCCTTCGCTGTGGAATAAATCGGAGACATGTAAAATCCGTTCTTGCCAGGGCTTCATTTGTTAAAGTAAAGCGATTGTTTTCCGCTCAGGATGACACGCCGGGGGATCGTCTTTGTAGAGATCCTTCGCTGATCAATAAATCGGAGACAAGTAAAATCCGTTCTTGCCAGGGCTTCATTTGTTAAAGTAAAACGATCGTTTTCCGCTCAGGATGACACGCCGGGGGATCGTCTTTGAACAGATCATTATCGGTGGTTTCAATCAATAAATATTTCTTGACATCCCCTCCTTTTATCTTTATCATATTCCTATGTTTGTATGCACTTGTTGGTTTGACATAATGCTGTTGAACAAACCCAACTCGCTGAAGGGCAAGAGGCATGTAGTTAAAAGCCTCAAGGACAGGATCTGGAATAAATTCCATGTTTCGATAGCCGAAGTGGGAAAGAATAGTCTCTGGCATAGGGTTGAACTGGGCATTTCATTTGTGAGCAATGACAGAAGCCTTGCCGAGAAGATGTATTCCCGGGTACTTAATATATTGGATTCGAGATCCGAGATTGAAATATTGGATCAGTTTTACGAGATCCAGAAGATAAAATGATGTAATTATTCACCGCAGAGGGCGCAGAGAGCGCAGAGAGCGCAGAGTTTATATCAGAATGACAAACTGCACTTCCACTTTTATCCCTGCACGAATTCCTCTCCGGTCTTCAGGCACATTCCTGCCCTTTCCAGCATCCTCCCGACATAAATGGCGTGGTTTATATCTGATATGGCGCAGTTTTTGTATAGTTCATGCTGAATTTTAACCGGTTTTTTACCCTTATATTCATCAATTTGGATCCCTGAGATAAAATGCCTTACGACAATTTCCCCATTCTCTATCTTTATGGAAAAATTACCGCAGGGATCAATGTTAACCTCGAATCCCCTTTTCGAAGCTATGCTTTTTGCGATATCAATTCTGCGGGGATCTATGCTAATGGAATGAGATATTACCGTAATCGCTCCGGGTTGAATATTCACTGCATCGGAAACTGTTTTTTGGACTTTCATCAATCCGTAGAAATTCTTTAGCCAGGCGTCAATCGAGTTATGAGTGCGAAATGTGGCTGTTAGCGTGAGCTTTCCCTCAAATTTCCTGAAGTAAATCGCCACGAGGCATGGATGACCGCAGGAGCTTGAAATATCCCTGCCCGAGTCCCAGAGGCAGATATAAGACTTCCGATCCTCCGGGTCTTTTTTCAGGCTGCTGATACAATCGTCAATCGTGTTCTTCCCGAAGTATGAAGCTATTCGATTCCCATAAGTGTATGTCGTATCCGGCGGGAGATCCCTGTCCAGGAAATGATCATAATAATTCTGGAATTCATCGAAATTAAACCCGAACTCCCGGAGTTTTTCAGGGGCAATAAAGTCCGGATTTTCAACCACCACTTTGGCATTTTGAATTTCCTGACGGCCTCCCTTTTTAAGATGCACAAGGTGTCCGAACCGGTAAATCCTGAATATCAGCTCAGCCCATGCCTTAAGGGGATTATCCGCCGTTATGTTGTGATTCCTTGGGTTTGAAGGGAATCTGTTTATATGAATTTCAGGCAGTGGGATCTTAATTCTCTTTATTTTAATATCGGGGAAAATAGCTTCTTTTTGTATAGCTTCTTTTCGAATAGCTTCTTTTTGTATAGCTTCTTTCAGGCGATTGGTTGATTCATTGATTTTGAGCTCCCCGACACAATATATCTCAGGCTTTTCAATAAACATGTCCGGCGTTGCCATCCCGTCGATTAGCCGGCTTGTTCCTTTTATCCCGTAATTTTTATCGCCGAGGAAGTCAACCTCCTCCAGTCCATCACGAAAGAATTTCATTAGTTCCTCTCCCGATCCCGATCTATCATTCCCACAAATAACAATTCTGCTTACCTGCGGATTGTAAAGAAGATTCCTGATCAGCTCCGGCAATCCGTTTCCGTAGAGATTCCCGATCGCCGCAACGGGAGATGTTTCCGGGGATAGATCTATCCCGATGTTTCGCATTTTATCAACAACCCATTTAATTTCAGACCAGAGCGTTACAACGCCGATAAATCCCTGGGGATTGATTATTTTTATTTTATCAGGAAAATGTATTGGAATGAACTTATTCATCTATTTTTGTTCCTTCCATCGAGTTTTGGGGCTGGGGAACCTTTCCTGCGGGGTTTCGAGGTTGGGAAACCTCTCCTACATGGTTTCGAGGTTGGGAAACCTTTCCTGCGGGATTTCGAGGTTGGGAGACATTTCCTGCGGGATTTCGAGGTTGGGAAACCTCTCCTACATGGGTGTCTTGGGGAATCTCGTCCCGTTTTGTCTGTTCCAGGCACTTTTCTTTTTCATCTTCCTCACCCACCACGATGCCTTTCCTGACCCTCTCGTCACGGGCTCTTTCAATCTCGGCGATCTTCCGTTTTGCCCTGTTTACTTTTACCAGGAGATCATCCAGGCTCTCCTCCCTTGGTTTCGCTTCTTTTTCCTTTTCTTCCAACGCCTTTAAGAATTCCTTTACCCCCGCTCTTTTTTTCTTATCAAGTCGGACAAAGCCTCGATATGAAGATATCCGTCTGAGCCTGTTCTCAATATCCCCTATGTCCGCAAGCTGTTTTATCCTGTGAATGTTTGTCACTAACTCCCTCTTCAGAGAAATATCATACACTCCCGATATGAATGATTTTTTCGTAATTCCGCTTATGAAGTCAATAAGCCCGGAATCGCTCTCTATCAATCTAACGATATATCCTGATATTTGCTCCGGCTTTCGCCATTTCATCCACTGAATCAGGATGTCTGCAAAGTCAATATGTCTTAAAAGCCTGCCGCTTTCAGCCCAACTCTCGATTTTTCTACATACAAGATCTATAAGTTTCTCTGCCTGTTCTTTTGTTATCAGCTTTTTCTCCCAGGGAATCGTATCTTCTTCTTCCTCATCAACAGGAATCTCCGGGTAAACCTTTTCAACCTGTTTTACCGGCGTAAAAAGGCTTTTATCAGAATACTCAATTGCCGATTTCAACACTTCATATCTTTCTTCAGGAGACTCCATTCTTGATAAAAGCTGGAATTGAATATCAATGATCTGCGACACCATGTTAATATCGCCGCTTTCTGGATTGATGAACGAATCGCCGATGTCCATGAAAGCTAAGATAACATTTCCCATATGTTTCCCCGGTACTTGCAGAGCAACGGAATCCTCCAGGAGCAGGAGAAATGAGCCCATTTTCTCCCTGTCGCCACTTTCCAATATTGCATCGGCAAACGCTTTCGGATCTCCGGTATGGGATAATATGTCTTTTATTTCACTCCGGGAGACCTTACCCTCGGGGACGGTCAACCTGAAGAAGATATCGAACATCTCGGGGCTGCAAACCCTGCCCTCCTGCCTCCAGGTTGCAAGCTCTCCTTCCTCATAGATCACATCATTGATAACAGTGTCCAGCTTGGGAAAAACTCTTCCCAGGAGACCTGTGAGAAGTTGAGCGGATATAACGGTAGAGCTATTTAAAACCTTGAGAATCTGCTCCCTGTCCCGTGGAATCGAAGGTGAATCCGCCTCGATAATCCCGGTAAAAAGCTCTTTATTGTCCCTTATGCCGGAAAACACCCCGGACGCAAAAACCTGGAGAGATATAATCACGAGAAAATCCACGATATTTATCTCTCTTTTCACCATTTCGAAGCTGAATTTCAGAGCATTAATATACCTCGTAACATCCCTTATGCTGTGGAAAAAGTTTTTCAAACCGCTATGATATACATCTCCCCAGTATGTATTATCAAACCTCTTCGACGGGATATTTTTCAGGAGTCCCGCTATTCGTTTGAGAAGATACTCCTCAATATCTCTTTTCGATATAAGAGGAACTTCGAAAGGGACCTGGATTATCTTCTCCAGGTATTCCACTCCCGACACCTCCTGAACCTTATTGAGAGCACGTATAACAGCTTCCTTGTCAAATGATGCAAGGTAAATCGTACGGGGAAAATTCGCAACAACTTTCATCAACCTGAAGATTTCAAGAACTTCATTTGTGTTTAACCTGTCTATATCATCCACGAAAACAATTATCTTATGGGGCTGTTTCTCAAACCTTTCGTCCAGTTCATTCCTGATATTATGAAAGTCAATCTCACGATTATCACTTTCACCCCGGTAATGAGGTGAAAAAAAGTTTTTGTATTCAACAAGTTTTTCTTTCAATATCTCTATATCGTCTGCTTTAATTTTGCCGACGGTAGAGAAAAGATGGTTGAAAAACTGTGGGATCATCTGGTTCTGCGCCGAGAAATTCCAGGGATTGAACCGGATTATCAGGGGAGTATTTTCTATCTGGGGCGATCCGGTATTCTTTATATATTCCAGGATCATATTTATAATAGATGTCTTGCCTGATCCCCATGTACCAAAAAGCCCCACAGCGAGACTGTCGGTATCCTCGTATGATAACATCGCCTGTCCCAGGGATCGTGCGAAGGGAGCGCGTCTGAGGAAATCATCTTTTCTTGATTTAATAGGCTTGTCAGGTAAAAACATCTGATACAATCCCCTGGTTTTTATTATAGTTTTTTGTGAGCAATTGCAAATGCCACGGCAAAATCGTGAGAATGGCTGATTGTCAGTGATATATTCAAAATTCCCATAGACCGGACTATTCTTTCGGACTCTTTCTTTAGTCTGACTTCAGGATTACCGCTTTTCCCCCTGAGTATTTCAATAGATTTCAACGGAGGTGAAGGTCTTACTTTTATTGATTTAATAACAGCTTCCTTGGCAGCAAATCTTCCTGCCAGGTGGGCCGGTGTTCCTGCCTTACCAAGGCAATACTCTATTTCCGCCGCTGTAAAAACCCTATGAAGGAATTTATCTCCCCACTTTTCATATAACTTCCGGATACGGGAGATTTCCACGATATCAACTCCGGGGATGCAGATAATATTCAATAGACCCTCGTTTTCCTGCCCTATGTCAGGAAGCATGTTTGTGAGCCACCTTTCCCCTTGGCATCTTCAAGACTTTTTAATGTTAGATTATAGAGTTCCTCGGAGCTTTCAGCATCTTCGGAGATATTTGCCAATCCAAGGCAAAGATGAAGCTTGGAAGCCCTCGCCTGCGGAGAGCCGAAAGAGCGCATTTCCGCTCCCATGCGAATCCTCTCGGCAATATGAATGGTATCTATTTTTGAGGAATGGATAAAGAGAATAGCAAATTGATTTTCCGTCAATCTCGCTGCGAGATCCGTTTCCCGCACATGAGATTGCAGGATTCCTGTGAGGTCCTGAACCAATCGATCCTGAACCAGTTGCCCCGCTCGTTCAGCAAATTGCTCATAATTGATAATTTCCATCATTACAAATGTCAGGGGTATTTCATATCTCAAAGCCCTTGCGACTTCTTCCCTGAATCGCTCATTGAAGTAAATATCATTATACAGTCCCGTTGTCTCATCAATCAGCGAGACCTGCATCGTTTTCTCCAATTGAACGGCCAGATGTATCAATGAGCCTGCAAGTTTGCAGAATGACTTCATTAAATAGACGTCTTTGTCAGAAAAGCCCGCTTCTTCTGGTTTGCCCAAATACATTGCGCCTGTTACTTCCCCGGCATATTGAACAGGTACAATTAACGCGCTTTTCTCATACCTGATGAGAGTTGAAAGCTCGTTTCCGTTTTTCAATTTAATTGAGCTTCGGTTAATTTTCAGCGCTTTGGAATTTCGAACCGCCCATCCCACGGCTCCTTCCCCCACACTCACGGAATAGTCGATGAATAAATTCTTATAAGGTGTAGCGGCAACATCGGCAAAAAGGTGTTTTCCCATATCGGTATCTTCCACTACAAATAAAATTGCGGTTTGTGAAGGAACCAATTTGAGAGCTTCGTTAATAATGGCCAGGTAAGTGGATTCAATATCCACAGCCTGAGATATCCTGGTATATGATTCAAAGAGGTTCTCCCTGGACTGCAGGGCAACATTCAATTCCGATATTTTGCCCACAAGAAGGGATATTTTTCCTTCAAGATCTTTTATTATATCGCGATATTCAACTTCAGTCACTCCCAAATTCGACTCCAGTTCTTTAATCATCGCTTGATACTTGTTAACTCCATCCTTATACTCAGTTTCAAGACGCTTTTTAAAGACCTCCGTTTCCCCTTCTTTTCGCTTTAAAAGCTTATTTTGCTTGGTCAGAATTTTCTTTTGTTGCTCAAGAGCATCTCTCTCGCTCTGTGTGACACTCTCTTCCATATGCTCAAGTTCCATGGACATCACATCTACTTTTTGGCGGGCTTCAATCAAATTCTCTTCTTTTTTCTGAAATCTTGATTCCAACTCGTCTATGAACACCTGTTTCTTTTCCAATTCATTAAAAACGACGCCAAATTCTTTCTTTGTCGCCTGATGACTTTCAAACAGCATCCTTTTCTCTTCCTGGAATTTCCTGACAATATCTGACACTTCCTCTTCATGCCTTAACGACCAAATAAAATTGATATATATAGCCGCTGCGGAGAAAACAAATGCCCAGACAAGGTCGAAAAGCTGTTTCATCAGAATATCTTTGAAAGCTGAGTTCTGCAAATGCTTTATAATCAACATAATGACAAGAGGACCAAAGAATGAAATTGATATAATTAAAACTACAATAGAAATAAAAGTGCCGAAATAGAATGCGGTTTCCAGCACGGGCAAAAGCACTGTCAGGTAAAAGTAAGGGACTCCGAAAAACCATGCCATAAATCCACCGGCACAAAGATCCATGAAAATAAGAAGCCCGATATTAAATTTGCTGTCATCGAACTTGAAAATTACAAGAGATGCTACAATATGGTAAATAAAAAGAAGAAGGATTAAAAGCACAGGCATATCCGCAAAAAACGACGGTAATGCATGAGGGAGCGCTTGTGCGGTTGCACCGACTTTTTGACCGCCAAAATTACTCATAAAAAGCCCAAGTAAAAGAGCCAGCCATCGAAATACGATGAGAAAAACCCTCAGTTACACTGATATTAGATAACATATAATCCTCTGATAACGGGTATTATATTGACTTGTGACAATTGTTGAATTTCATGGGCTACCTAACCCGCCCAATTATAGTAAACATGTAATACAACCGTAATATTCTGTAATGAATTTCCTTTTTCCTCTCTTGATATTTTCAGGGCGGTATTATCCAATCAAATTAAAATTTAAATACCACATTTCGCGATTGTGAATTTGTTAAGAAATAATAGTTTATTAGGGACAGACACCAATAAAAATGGTGTCTGTCCCTATTAATGAATAAAAAAAACAGACCCGGATGACCCCCATATCCATCCTAATCCCGCCCTGGGGGACTCCGTTATGAGCGGAGCGCAGGTTGAGTCTGAAGATATTATACCACAACCGGGGACAGAAATCCATACTTCCGGAAACAGAAGGATTGAAACCGGAAAAGAAGAAGTTTATTGATGAAGTTTTATGATAATAATAATAATAGCAGTAATAATAACTTTAATTATCATCGGCCTTGTGGTTTTTGTCTATCATGAGACAAATTGGATCGAGGTCAATCATTACGTTGTGCCGATGGGTGATGTGGAAATTAAAAAACCAATTGAGATAGTACATATATCCGATCTCCACATGAGCCCATGGTCGCTCCCTTCAACTTTCAGAAAAACGGCTGATTTCATTAATTCCCTGCAGCCGAATTATATTGTTATGACCGGAGATTTCGTTACACATTTCAAGGAATTAATACCCGGTTGCGCAAAAGCCATTTCATGGTTAAAACCCAAAGTTTCCATGCTGGGTGTACTGGGAAACCACGATTACTGGATAGATGCGGGCTATATTTGCAGGAGCCTTGAGGAAGTGGGGGTGGAGCTTTTATTAAACCGTTGCTCTCCCTCAAAGAACGGCTCCAATTTAACTTTTTTGGGTGTGGATGATCCATATACGGGACATGATGACCTCAAGTCAACATCCCGGGAAATACCGGGGTCCCATATGAGTGTTCTTCTATCCCATTCCCCGGACATTATTGAGGATGCCGCCGATTTGGGTATTAATCTTGTGCTTGTGGGACATACTCATGGGGGGCAGGTACGACTTCCCCTGCTCGGAGCGATATATATTCCCTCAAAACATGGAAAACGCTTTGATAAAGGCTGGTTCAACATAAAAAACACAAAAATGTATGTTAACCGCGGACTGGGTGGAATTTATCCATCGATAAGGTTTCTATGCAGGAAGGAAATAGCAATTCACAAATTGGTTTCAGGAGAAGGAAAACCATACCTTGAAGAAAAAAAACTCATCAAGCTTTAACAACGGAGGTTCCCATTGCAAAATACTATTCTTGATTTATTGAGTTGGAGCAAGTTGTTTAGAATCCAGGCCAAGCAAATCTCTTCTATTGAGTCGAGGGAAAACCTGAATGACGTCGCCCTGAAAATGGATCAGGTTGCAAACACTCTCCTTACGGGAAAAGACTACTTCGGGAATGCCATGGATCCGTCGGAAGTGGGACAGGCACTACTTCGCCTGTGGAGAACAACACATGACCAGGAATGGAGATTTTCAACTCTGAATGTCCTGGGGGAAATGGGAAACCAGATAAGGTTGATTCTAAGTTACCTCAGGGATGCGGCCGAGAATCTCCTCAGGGAGGATTTTGTAAGACCCGATAAACCCCTGGTTTTAGAAGAGATAAAGGCAATGATGAACCCGATTGGCGTATGTAAATATTGCAGGAAGGTAATTGAAGCAAAGGCCGGATTGTGTCCGTTTTGCAAAAAGACAATAACTCATGAGGATATCATTGAAAATCTTCCCCAACAGGATGAAAAGATCAGTTTCATACCAAAAAAAATAACCAAGAAAATCAAAATAGATATACCTGGAATCTTTTTCCTGAATGAAAAAACAGAAAGATGCGAATGCCGCAAATGTGGATTTGCCCCTTACGAGGAAGGGAAGACGGAAGACCTTTATTGTCGGAACCTTAAAAAATGCCCGTCTTGTGGGGCAAAGGAAGAATCCGGTAAAATCAAAGTTATCCCGGCCGTGAAGCATAAAACCATTCTTCCCAGAAAATTGAAAAAGAAGGCAAAGGCAAAGGAGGATAAAGCACCGGGAATTCTTCACCATCATGAAGCAAAGACTCCGGATGTTGAAGAAATAGAAGAGAAGCCGGTTCAAGAAATCACCCACAAAGAAAAAGAATACGGGGGTCTTGCCACACAATCTCCCTGGCCCTGCGAGGGAAAAGATGAAGGTAGAACAGGCCTTACCGGGATGAGCGGTCCCAAAAAAGGACGAGTTATATGGTCTCAAAAGGCTGGTTCCAATCTTATCGCCCCGCCTGTTATAGGTATTGACGGCAATATCTATCTGGGAACCATGGGGGCGGGTTTTGTCCAGATAAAAAAGGACGGCAAAAGCGGCTGGACATTTTCTATGGTCAACAATGTTATATCCTCAGCCTGCATCAGCTCAAAAGGTTTCATTTACTTCAGTCTTCCCGGTAAGACTTACAAATTAAATCCCGATGGATCTCCGGCATGGGTTGTGAGGGAAGGATCCAATTTTCCACCCGCTCTTGATAAAGAGGGCAACCTTTATGTGATTTCGAAGGGCGACCTGGTTTGTCTCCGGGGAAACCGGGAGATAAAGTGGCGAGTTCCTCTGGGATGTGATCCCGACAACAGAGAACTTGATCTTGCGCCGTCCATAGGCCCCGCCGGAAACATATATATATCGACGGACCACCTTCTCGCCTTTAATAATGCAGGAGAGCAGCTTTTCCATGCAAAGCTTATAAGGAAGGGAACCAGGCCGGTTGTTGATTCAGAAGGCGTTATCTATGTCGGCACTGAAAACCGAATCTTATGTCTGAATCCCGAAGGTAAATTATACTGGCAATACGAGCTGGGAGACCAGGTTTCAACTCCACCTGTTCTTACAAACAGCGGGAATATGTATTTCGGCACAGCTCAAAGAGGCACTCTATATTGCATTACAAACACCGGGGCAAGACTGTGGGACTTCAAGGGTGATTCACCGATAACCGGCACTCCGTCGGTGGATCTTGAAGGAAATGCATATTTTGCCAATCAGGATGGAAACCTTTTTTGTGTAAATCCCAAGGGTAAGAAAAAATGGTGTTATTCAAGTAAATCCTTTGGCTTCCTTGGTGGCGGTATGTTCAATTCATCTCCCGCAATAGGCGAAAATGGGATAATGTATGCCTCATGCCAGGACGGAAAATTATATGCTTTTGAATGAGAGTTAACTGTCCAACAACGATTATTCACCACGGAGTCACGAAGAACACGGAGTTATTAATAATAGGACTTACGTAAAAGTTGTTTGGAGTTTGTTTTGGGATTTTATAATGATGCGTTTAATGATAGATCCTGAAACAAGTTCAGGATGACGTCTTCAGTAGGATAAAATGCTAGTAATCCAAGACCACATGATCTTTCAATCCGCTTGTAATTGCAGGTCCCTCATCGTCAATAACAATCCCGTCCAGTTTTTCTTTATGGAGGAATTTAATCCCCTTTTTCTTACCCATAACAAAAACAGCGGTTGAAATGGCATCTGCGGTTTGGGCATCAGGCGCGATAACAGTAACGCCTATGGCTCTCCGGGCGGGCTTGCCTGTGTGTGGGTTGATAACGTGGTGATACCTGACTCCTTTATAAAAAAAACACCTCTGGTAATCACCCGATGTTGCCACCGCCCGATTATTCAGGGAAATAACCGTCATAATCTTATCGGGGGAGCGTGGATGTTGAACCCCTATTCGCCAAGCTTTCCCCTCCGCATTTTTTCCGATAACCCGTATATTTCCCCCGGCATCGACAAGCGCAGATTCAATTCCCGATTTTCTCAGAACTTCCATTGCCCTGTCAACAGCATGTCCCTTGAGAATTCCACCGAAATCAATTATCATATCGGCCGGTTTTTCCAGTTTATTACCCGAAAGCTTGATTTTCTCATATCCGGAATTCTCAAGTGCTCTTTCAATTTCATCATTACCGGGAGGAACAGGATTTTCCCGGCCTATGGGATAAAGTAATTTTACCGCTCCAATTGTAGGATCAAAAGCTCCTTTAGTAAGCACCGCATAGTTTTTACTTTTTTCGACTATTTCCAAAAGACCCTTGTCATTAATTTGTGAACTACCTCCATTATTTAACCGGGATAGCATGCTGTCAGGATCAAAAACGGAAAATTTCGAATCCAGGTCCACAAAAACTCTGAAGGCTTTTTGCATCGCCATTTCAGCTTCTTCTCGATCCCCGGACACAACTATTATTTTTATATATGTATCCATATGAAATTGCATCGTCTTGTATTCATGCAGTGTTACCTGCCTGGAGCGATAAATTGAATAAAAACCAATGACCAGAATAAAACCGAGCAGGGCGGATAGCACGAGCCTCCATTTGCTGGGTTTCATCGGGCAGTTCATATTAAATTTTTTTTTGTTGCAATTGTGAGAATCCATGTATGCTGTCATCCTTGATAGTTATAAAATATTGGTTCTTCGCTGTTTGATATGGACTCTTGTCTATTGATCATTCTATAAAAAAGACTGTAAGTGTCTATTCATCGCAAATACTATAAAAAATATTGCTTTTCGTTCTTTGCTTCTTTGCGGTTAATTTTAATCCTCCAATTATTAAATCAATCCTGATTGCCACATGCGAGCTAATTTTCATACCTGTAGTCCCTGATATCATTACGAAGAGATTCCCAGACATTTCTCAGGTTTATCACCTCGTCTTCATGGGGCTCATTGGGGCTATAACGGGAAACCTCGAAAGTATGTATTACAATTCCCGCAGATGTTGAAAGATCGCCGGGAATGGAATATTGGAGGAATTCTCTTGGTGTATAACTGTTATTCTTGGTTATACCCTTTCTTGCCAGCTCTGAGACCATATTCCTGTAAATTTCCACGACAGGATTCTCGCGGGAAGGTGAAATATAACTTGTTACCTTTTGCCTGAATTCATTGCCTATATCCTTGATTTGCGTATAAATCCACCCAAATAAGTTCTTATTCCCGATTTTTCCTTCTTTTCCGGCTCTTAAATAAGCAAGAATCATTACTACTGCAAAATACAACGCAAGGGCGACAATGGGAAACGCGAGGTATCCTGCTACGGGAAAATTCGGCAGGAAACTAAAATTCATCTTTCCCTTGAGTTGATTCAAAGCTCCCATAAAGAGCCAGGGTGATTTCCTGGTTCTTGCATATGATGAGCCGTCGAAGCCCGGCGTGGGATCCACGGCATACCAGCCATAATCGGGAATGAAATATTCCACCCATGCATGGGCATCCGACATGCGGATGCTGTAATATCCCGATAAAGGATTATATCTCCCGGGCAGATAACCGGTAACAAGTCTCGCCGGGATTCCCTGCGTCCGTAACATCACAACCATTGCCGAGGCGAAATGCTCACAATAGCCCCTCTTTTTCTCAAACAGGAAATAATCCACGGAATCTTTTCTGTCTGGGAAAGGTGGAATATCAAGGTCATACGGGTAACTCTCTTTGAGGTAGGTTTCAATATCCATTGCCCTGATAATAGGTGATGCGTTTCGATGTCCTCTTTTTTCGAGGATTTCTCCTGTGAGTGATGAGACGCGCGAGGGAAGATCGGGAGGCAATTGCGTATAAATTTCCCGTATTATCCTGACTCTTTCTTTATAACTGGGACTATCGGGTACATATGTATAAAATTGCCGGTCGCCATTTTTCAAATATTCCTGATGTTTCATCCTTAATTCTCTAATTCTCTGGGGAGTCATGGGAAGGAAAAGGGAAATCGAGGAATATATCGTTCCCTTTTCAAGGGGGAATGGAGAGCGGATTCCGCCGTTCATATCTTCATACACGGTCTGTGTCGGGAAGTAAAGCAATGAGGGCTGATATGCCCCGAATACAATATTGGGCAATTCTCTACGTACATTCACAACCTGGGTAACCTGTTGTGTTTGACTGTGGTTCATTGAGAGCTCCGGGGAAAGTTTGAGCCTCAGGGGAGGAATGGGTCTTGTTATCTTCTCAAGGTCCTCTTCTTCTTCTCTGCTTATTGACCAACCGGTCCCGTCATAACGGTCAAATGAAAGTCCCCTGAGATATGACCACCTTGTGCTTTTCACTTTCATTACTTCTTCATCCGACAGTCTTCCCCTGAAATTCAAGTGTAAATATGAATTGAACCCAAAATACGAATCATCTTTCCAGAAGAGTTTTCTACCTGACGCTCCCCGAAGATCCTCCGAGTCCTTTTGTCCCGGGTTCATCACCTTTCCCCTCGTAATATCCCAGTTTAACTGCCATGAGCGGGGCAGGGGTCTGATGGTATAGCCCTCATACCGGGGGACAAAAATAAATACAAGTGCTGTCAGCAAAATAAAGAGAACTGAAACATACCCGGTTCTCGCCAGAACGAACCTGACTTGAAGCTCCTTTTTGACTTTTGCATTGAAATTCTGGATAGAAAGGGTATTATATATCATGGCGCATGATGAGAAAAGCACAAAAAACAGATAGTACAGGACAATATCCGAGTTTATGGTTAAAACGGAAGCCACGGCCATCAATATAAGTCCCACAACCATTGAGTAATTAAGGTCTCGCCTTGCGGGCAGGTCGAAACTATGTAATGTCTGGAGCCATAGAAGCAATATCGCCAGTGGCACGGCGGGTTCATAGGGATTGGATTGAAGGTTCTTAAGAAAATCAAAAAAGGAAAAAATCATCAAAATGGATAGAATCACTTTCAAAATCCAGTTTTTATCGTTTCTCCTTTTGTAAGAAACATAGAAGCCCAGCATTGTGCCTGATACGACAAAAGCCGAGTAGTTGGGCCATTCGAGCCTGCTTGCAACTGCCAGAATGCCTGTAAGCACCATGAGAAATACAAATAGCCTGAAGATAATGGATTCTTCAGGTATTTTCTTCCTGAGTCTCAGTTTTTCAATGATACGGGACAGCATTTACAGGTCTCCTGAATGTCAAAAGCTCATTGAGAGGCGTTCCCTTATTATATACATAAGCTGAAATGCCAATCTCCCTGAGTTCTTTTAATTGTGAATCATAATTAATCCCCTTGATCTTTTTTGCATCTTCATCAAGTTCATCATCGTCAATATATGAGCCC
This sequence comes from Vulcanimicrobiota bacterium, assembly GCA_021107945.1. Taxonomy (GTDB): domain Bacteria; phylum Vulcanimicrobiota; class JAJTBE01; order JAJTBE01; family JAJTBE01; genus JAIORV01. The sequence goes on from JAIORV010000130.1 coordinate 55,176, forward strand.
GGATTGAAGAAGATCACGATTGTGAAGATTCTCCTTTCCAGGGTTTTCTTGATTACATCAAGATTTTCAAAAGGATATGTTTTTAAAATATAAAGGTGATCAAGTGCCTGAACCCGGGAAATCACTTCGAATAGATCCTGCTCCAGGGGAAATTCCGAGTTGCTGTCCAACTCGGCGAGTCGATACATTCCTTTTTTTGATGACAGGTTCTTATCAATTATAAGATTGCTGTCGATATGGGAATATAGATCATACGTGTAGCGACGCTTTTTTGCCGATTTCAGCAATGTTGCAGAAGTGCGGATGATATCCTCGGTTGTGCTTTCACGTCCCTTGCCGATGTCCGAATATATATGTGTATCAAGCACAACGGACATGGAGTGTGTTGCAATCTCCTTGAATTCTTTTATCATCAGCTTTCCTTGTTTAGCGGAAGACGGCCAGTGAATACAACGGATCTCCTGCCCCGGTGAATACTCCTGAATTCCAAGAAAATCGTGGCTTTTTCCGGTAAGTATGCATGTTTTTTCTTCCCGTGCAAAATATGGAGAAACATTGTCAAGAATGAAATGATCAAGGCGATATGTCCGGGGAAATACAATTAATCTTTCATTTTCCGCCCTGATTTTCTTTTTTGTATAGAAAAGCCCCAGCAATCCCATCGATTCTATGAGAATCTCACCAAACCTGAGGATTCCCCTGCTGTAACATCTTACGCTGTAAGATACTTCTACCCTTTCCCTGCCCGGAATATACGTCACTACAATCTTCTCATCTTTTTTATCGGGTTCAAGTGACGGGAATTGATCCTGGAGAAGAAGCATGTATTTTGGGAATCTGCTTTCATTAATCAAAATTAGCTTCACATTTATTTTGCCGTCCTCACTGCTCACCCCGGCAAACTTTCTCTTTATCCTGAGCTTCCTCAAGTTCATTTTGCCCTGAATGAAAGTCATTAACAAAAGCGCGCCAATCATTGCAACAATAAAATAAAGCCAGCCCGACTGCGTATTTGTCGCTACAAAGAAAAGGAAGCCCGCAAGCACCGACAGCCCTATTTCCCCCCCGTAGCGCATTATAGAACGGTATGCTTTACCGATATAATGAAAAGGCCACATGTGGATGCGATTTTCTTCTATACTGTTTAGTTTTCTATGCCATTTTGTCACTACCCAACCCCTCTTGAAATAATATTTGCCAGAACAGACGTATTTTCCTTGAATAGTTGAATATTAAAATCGCAGCTATTCAAGGCGGGGGATGTTATTGGTCAAACGGAATCGTCATTGGATTCCGAAATAAGTATAGCAATTGTTTCGGAATGACATCCACTTATTCCCCGATTAAATGTTGAGGGTAAAATATTTATTGATATACTCAAGGCTCATTTACAAATTTACGAACAAAATTTTCGAGGCACTTTATATATACTGTCTCCTTTTTTGAGGAAATATTCCAATTCATCGAACTTTTAACAAAATCTTAACATCTTGTTCGATGACATTTTAAATATCATGCATTACAATAGTGGCTGAAAGAGTTTTTTTGTATATATAAAAGGAGAATTGCATGAAAATAAATGACGGCGGTATAGGACCGGACAAAGCATCATACCGGACAATTAATCAGGCAAAAAACACTGAATCAAAGCCGGAAAACACAAGTATAGTCAAGGCTGACCGGTTTAATCCAGCGGGAAAATTATCCCTTGACACGTTCCGGGATGCCCTTTCAGTAATTCCGCGTCCCGGGCCGGGAGAGATCACAGGTAAAGTGATTGAGGAAAATACTGTTCAATACGCCGACAGTTACGGACGTGTGAAACACCTTGCGTTACAATTGAGCGACTATGTCTCCGGGGAAACGCGCTCACAGGTCTTAAATGCATACAAGGCTCTTTTTACCAATATGGAACCCGACACTAAATTCACTGTCGTCGTTGAGTCCGACAGGGATCGGGAAGACGTGGAAAAGGTGATCCGGGATAATAATGTTGTAAATCCGGAGCGCTTCAAGTTTATAAAACCTGATGAGGGAGGACTGACAGTCTGGGCAAGGGATATGATGATCGGAATGTACCTGCCGGAGAGTGAATCGCAGAACGCCCTTTTAAACCAGTCCATGCTCCATAACTGGCACGCCAGCGATGCCAAAGTTCCGGCATACATAGCGAGTGAGAATCCCAATATAACACTGGACAGAGAGCCAAGACTCGTCACAGACGGCGGGGATACCGTATCAAATAGAAATGAGAGTTATGTAGGATTTTACTCAATTGCCGCCACGGCAATTAATCTTGAGAATATGGCTGATGAAAGCCCGGTTTTGAGGGGTCAGATGATGGCCTATTATGAAAATAACTTCGGTAAAGAAGTTGTGAAGAGCAAATCTGACAATCCCCTTTCATTTAATATAGTACCCATGGATTACCCGAAAGAAATCCACAGGATACCTTTCAAGGTTGAGCCAAATCCGGACTATAAGCCAGCCAAGCTCAAAGAGGGTCAGGTTGACGAGGGGCAGATGTATGAGGATCTGGCGGTTGAGCTTTTCAAACAGCAATTCGGTAAAAAGATAAATGTCATGGGGAAGGACGATCCGGCAACAGAGGAGTATGAGATGCCGGCGTCGGATCACATGGATATGGGATTGACCCCTGTTGACGAGAAGACCTTCATGCTGGGAGACCCGGGACTCACGGATAGCATTTTCAGGAGCATGTCTTCCGATGAATTGAAACAAGCCGAGGCAGTGCTGTCAAAAGCCGCCGGCAAAAAAATTGATCTCAAAAAACACCTTGCAGATACAAGGGATGATGATTCTCCCCACGATTTCAATATGTACGAAAAAAAGCTGACACAGGACGGATACAGGGTAGTTCGCCTCCCCCACTCGGAGCCGGACTGGTGGGGACCTTATATCACATATAATAACTGCCTGATGGAGCGGTTTGACAAGAACGGCGACGGGACCGAATACAGGCGTGTTTTCCTGCCTGTAATGGGAATTGAGAAGCTTGACGATTACGCCGTCAATGCATATAAAAACGAGGGGTTCGAGGTGATTCCCATGCGCATGGACTCCCTGTCCTCAAGGTGGGGCGCGCTTCGCTGTATATCAAACTGGCTGGAGAGATCACCGAGAGGATAGAAGCTTGAAACTCCTGTCTATTCTATTTTTTCTGATATATTTCCACATATCTATCAGTTTCTCTGCCCAATGGGTCAAATTCGGTTTCTTTTTCGATCCGTCGAAATCCAATTTTTCTCGCTATTTCCATTGTAGGTTCTATTATTGAGCTTAATCTCCACTCCACCACTATAAGGAAGCCGTTTTTTTTGAGAGCGGAATAACAACTATTAATAAAACTATAATTTATTTTACTGTCCAGGATATGAATTGTCCCGACAAGCCATATCTGATCGCAGGAATTCGGGGGCAAGCAAATGTCGTCAGGTTTGCTTTTTATGGTTGTTATGTTTTTCAGCCCCTCCTTTTTCTTTACCACATCAACAAAATGAAGTACACTTTCGTTTATATCCACGGCATAGACTTTACCGGTATCTCCGACCTTACCGGATAATATGTATGTAAGGTATCCAATTCCACAACCGACGTCGGCAACAACAGCTCCTTCTTTGATTCTATCCAGATATTCGTTCGTCAATGGGGGGGGGTAAAAAGCGAGCCGGGGATAACTCGTATGACAATAATTGTCTAATAGCTTCAGTGCAAGAATAAGACTCAGGAGTAAGCTCAATTATCTTTGAACAGGCTTTTACCAGATTATCATCATTTCCCGGAGCCACTGGCTTTACGCATCGAAATCATAGAAAGGCGGAGCTATTTTTAATATTCATGGGAAAACGAAAAGTAGTTCTGTTATATTCCGGAAAATAAGGCCATGACCCCGCCTTGATTATTCTTAATTGTCCCGATTGGGTGGAATCCAGGTGAAATTCTGTCTTACATGGCGTGATTGTCCAGTGGAATATATTTCCAACCATATCCTCCACGCCAAAGACGCTTGCACCGGAAGGGAATTCCCCGATTCCGCACGTCCCTTTTGCCCTTTCCTTAATCCTGCTTTCATCCCACCGGTTACCCCAGGGATATAACATTCCACTTTTTCCCCTTGCGACGGCTTCCCATTCAGCCTCCGTGGGAAGTCGCTTCCCGGCCCATCGTGCATATGCTTCAGCTTCCTCATATGTAATCATGGTTATGGGGTGATCATGGGGAAGAGAATATATATACTTCTTCCTTCTCCCCAACTCAAAATCCGATAAAGCTGCTTCCCCGTTTGCCTTTATAAATTCCAGAAATTGTTTTACACGAACCGGATACTTGTCGATGTAATACGGTTTCAGTCGTACTTTTTTCTTCTCCGCTTCAAAATTTTCTCCACTGCCGATAATATATTCCCCTCCGGGTATGTATATCATTCCTTCAGGAGTGGGGGGGAATTTATAAACAATATTTTTACCGTAATCTGATTTAAAAAAGATAATTAAAGCAAATATAAGAACTATTGTCAAAAAAACAATAATAATTAATCTTCTTTTCCTCATAAAATCAGCTCCTGATTATCAGGAGGGTGACTGGCTTCATAACGTTCATTCAGTCATAATACTCCTCTTGATATAGATATAGCGAAATATAATAAGGGTGCATTTACTTTTTGTCAAAGATTCAGGCGTAATTATTCAGTCCCCCGGGACTTCTTGTCTTTCTGAGCGGATCAAGAATGAATTACTTGACTCCGATGATTTTCTCAAAGACGCGATTATCTTGTGTCCAGGGATTTACACAGCGAAGAATCTCTTGAACCTATGCTTGAAGGAGATCGTTGCCACAGAAGAGATCCTTCGCTGATTAATACATCGGAGGTAAGTAAAATCCGTTCTTACCAAAGCTTATCCAATAAATTAAGAGATCGTATTCCGCTCAGGATGACATGGCGGTGGGATCTGAATAG
>JAIORV010000062.1 GCA_021107945.1 Vulcanimicrobiota bacterium
CACCCTGAAAAGATCCGCTACTTCCGCCGCTTCGCTGGAGGATTCCAAAGCAGGCGCACCTATTTTGTATGTACCCGAGCAGGATATGATAAAAGTGGCGCAGGACAACCCGAGGCTGAATATTCGACCCATAAAGAAGGGGACAGGCTTTGACAACGTAGAGAACCACGGACTCCTTTACCTGCCAAATGATTATATCGTACCCGGCGGACGGTTTAACGAGATGTACGGATGGGATTCATACTTCACTGTCATGGGCTTGATGCAATCGGGTAAGACCGATGTTGCAAAGGGAATGGTCAGGAATATGTTTTACCAGGTTGACAATTATGGAAAAATTCTGAATGCAAACCGCAGTTATTACCTGAGCAGATCATCTCCTCCGTTCCAATCCTCCTCTGTTCTCTCGGTCTATGAGAAAACCGGGGACAAGGAATTCCTTAAAGAGGGCATTGATCATGTAATAAAAGAATATAATTACTGGACAAATCCTAAAAATGACAAGGAAATGGATCATCTCACACCCACCGGACTATCCCGTTACTACAGTCCCGTGGATGTAAAATGCCCCGAGGTTGAAGAGGGATATTACGAGGAAGGTCACTTCCCTGTAAATGACCCACAGTTCTTTAAACACGACAGGGCGGAGAGAGAGTCCGGCTGGGATATGACCGACCGTTATGGCTATGAATGCAGTGACTACAACCCTGTTGATCTGAACTGCTACCTTCACAAATACGAAAAGGATCTTGCCCATATGTACCGTGAGGTTGAAGGAAAGGATTCCGTGAACGCAAAAAAATGGGATCAAAAAGCGGAACAGCGAAAAGACCTTATCAACAAGTACAACTGGAATGAAGAAAAGGGCATGTATGTTGATTATAATTTCAAGGAAGGAAAGCAGTCCGATTACGAGAGTCTCGCCACATTCGCCCCGTTGTGGGCCGGAGTTGCCGACGAGCATCAGGCGGCAAAAGTAATGACAAACCTGGATAAATTCGAGATGGATCACGGACTTGCAACTTCATCGGAGGATTCCGCTAAAAATTCTGTTGGCAAACAGTGGGATCACCCCACCGGATGGGCTCCTCTTCACATCCTCACCGCAAAGGGAATGAGAAGATATGGGTATAACGGGGATGCCGACAGGGTCTCGGTCAAATTCCTCGATACAATAACAAGCAATTTCGACAAAGCCGGGGGAATACTTGAGAAGTATAACGTCGATAAAGGAACCGCCGACGTCGATGTGGGATACGGCAACCAGGTCGGATTCGGCTGGACTAACGCCGCATTCCTCGAGCTTCATCACGATATGAGCGATCAGGCGAAAAAACAACTGGAGCAATAAACATAAGATCAGCCCAGCAAATTTTCATACTCCGCTTTATTTGAAACGACATTTAACAAATAGCCGGGAGGCAATTTCTCCCGGCTATTTTAAATTCCAAATTTTTTGTGACAGAACGCCACAAGCACCTGACTATGGGAAATCAGTCACTCTGATGAATATCCCATGTCGGCACTGATTTTATATGCTCCGTTATCTTTATCTCTATCTTCTTTGCCCATTCTTGAAACTGTTGAGGAAGCAGGATTGGTGGGGGAGGGTGATGCTTGTTTAAGCATCACGTATTTTTCGATACTCTCACTTCCATCTTCCAATTTCTTATTTCCATTTTCCATGCGCGAGGCCGCGTATTCGTGAAAATCATAATACTTTGAATTATAGCTTACCTTTTCCACAATAACCGCTCTTGCCTTCTCGGACCCCGGAGGAGCCACGACTTTGAGTCTTGTTTCACCGGCAAGCATTCCTGCAATTGTAGCGCTTTGGAAACACGCCAGGGTTCCAGCTATGACTCCATATATGCCGAGTTTTGCCAGGTCTGACCTTCTCGATGGCGCTATACCTCCGATTCCGCCGATTTGGATGGCGATCGATGAGAAATTGGCGAAGCCACACATTGCATATGTGACAATGACAACAGATTTGGGGTCGAGTTTTACACCTCTTGAAAGCATACCAGCAAGCTCCGCATATGTTACAAACTCGTTTATGGCAAGTCTTTTTCCGAGGAGTCCGCCGATAACTATACAATCTTTCCAGGGCACTCCCATAACAAAAGCGATAGGAGCGAAAATCCATCCGAGGAGGATGCCCAGGCTGAGTCTCTGGTCTCTTTTCAACATCTTGCTTGAAAAAACAAATTGCATGAGGTATCTGTTAAGTTGAACAAGTTTTCCCTTTGAAATTTTATCATTACTCAGGGATTTGATCATATCATTAATCTCGGCTTTCAGGTCCTGTCCTTCCTCGCCGAAGTTCTTTCCTGCAAAATCTTTGGCCTTATAGAAATCCGGGCTATTTAAAATCCCATTAAATCCCACTATAATAGACTTCTTCGCATTTTCATCGAGTGCAGTTCCCTTTTGCCATGCATTAATGATATCCTGGTCTTCTTGGCTCATCATATCATATACTCTTTGAACATCGGGAGTATTATGCGCCTGCAATTTTTCCATTAATAGTTCCCAGTTCACTATCTGCTTGGCCTGTATTGTATGGTTCCTGAAAATCAAATCTCCCACTTTATTGAGACCGAAGTTTACCATTGCAATGAGTGCTATAAACGCCAACAGCATTGCGCCCACATTCATTGCGAGGTGCATTCCCTGTCCGGCTCCGTTTGCCGCCGCATCCACTACGTTTGCATCGGTTATCGGAAGCTCGACTTTTACATCACCCTTCGTTACAGGCTCATCTTCCTCGGGGAGAATTATCTTTGACATAAGAATTGCACAGGGAGCATTCATAATACTCGCTGAGAGCAAGTGTCCTGCAATTTCAGGAAAGGTTGAGGATAACATACCCACATATGCCGCCATAACTCCACCTGCCACGGTTGCAAATCCTCCGGTCATAATGTCATTGTCTCGACAAAGGGTCTGATAAGAAGCGGAGCTTCTGTCTGTCCCACAAATATATTTGCAGAGCAGGAGAGGGTCTCGGCTCCACTTGTGCCCAGAATCTTCATCATGACATAGGCGAATACCTGGACAATTTTCTGCATGACTCCAAGGTAGTATAGAACGCTGATCATTGATGAGAAGAAAATAATTGTAGGGAGTACTTTGAAAGCGAATATCGCTCCGATACTATAATCACTGACCAGGTTTCCAAATATAAATGAAGCTCCCTGGTCAGAAAAACTCAAGATTTTAAGGACTGCATCATTGAAGAACTGGAAGAAAGCTTTTCCCCATGGCGTCTTCAGGATAAGAACCGCAAAAATAAACTGCATTAATGTTCCCAGTCCCACAATACGCCAGTTTATCTTTCTGCGATTAAACGAGAAAGCCACAGCAATTCCAAGCATAACAAAGATTCCAAGCATGCCGTTTAGAACTTTTAGAACAATCTTTTTTATAGAAAATCTGACAAGATTATCTACAAGCCACTTTCCATTATCCAGCTTGAAAGTAATTGTGTCTTTTGCCGTGCCTTTTGTTGTCTTTCCTTTTTCTACGGATGTGTATCCCACTTTGACATCCACTTTTATGGATGTCTCCTCTTTCTTTACTATCTTTATTTGAGGATCACCGAATGTAATTTTCTGTTCCCCTTCTTTTACCAAGGACATCTGGTTGAATAGACCCCCCAGTTCTCCTGCCGCCGCCGGATTCTCCTGCATCGCTGCAACATTTTCCGGCATAAGCACTGATAAGAAACCTTCTTTGTCCCCATTCTCTATACTCTTGTACAACTTGGCGGTTGTCTCATTGATCTCGCTGTCCTGGCAGAGACCGGGGATTGAAAGACTCAGTATCATTGATAAAACAAGTAAAAATAGAAAAGCTTTTTTCATGACGGACTCCCTTTATCATAATTTGTCGATATAGATATCTGAAATTCCTGAATTTAAGGCAAGTATTCACTGAAAAAGACTTAAATTCCTTCTAATAGCATCCTGTCAATAATTTGTGCGGCGGCGTTTATTTTTAAAGTCGATTCAAATCCCTTGATGCCTGGAGAAGAATTGATTTCAAGAACAGCCCATCCCTTGTCTGTCTCGATCAGATCCACTCCGGCGAGGAAAATTCCCGTCGCCCTGCAGGCAGATAATGCCATCTTTTCCATTTCAACGGAAAGCAAAAATTCATTTGTATCACCGCCCCTGCTGTAGTTGGAACGAATGAGATTATCGGTTGAAACAGGATTGTTTTTGGATTTTTCTGCAAATTCTTTTTCTTCATTGTTATGTATGTCTTTCCTGACTTTGAACGGGAATTTTGCCGGTTTGTTCATTACCGCACCGATTACCTCGTCTGCGCATACAAGGACTCTCACGGTTTCTCCCTTTGATTTCTCTGCATACTCCTCTATAAATATATTCGTGTAATATGCCCACATCGTTTGAGCGGCGGCATATAGCGTCTCGCGGCACGGGCAGAAAATCACACCGATTCCCCTTGTTCCGTAAAAAGTCTTCAAAAAAACCGGGAATCCCCCGACATGGCTAACCGCTCCGTCGAGATTACACGCCTTTCTGACAGCAACGGATTTCAGCACGGGTATTCCTTTTTTTACAAGCTTAAGCTTTGTAAGCATCTTGTTGCCAACAATTTCCACCGCCGACGGCGAATTAATCACCCACACGTCCCTCGATTCGAGAATCCTGGCGGCGTGATGAAAGAACTCCTTTTCTTCCCTGTATGGCGGCGACCTGAGAATGACACATGAGAAATCCGTCAGCGACTCATCTTCTAAGAGAATGTTATCGGGATATAATAAAAAGTCAGAGGGATGCATTACCTTGCATTCAATCCCCTTTTTCTGCGATTCTTCTTTTATCCTTAAATTGAAATATATATCGGGAGATTTGGACAGAATTCCAATTGTCATATTTTGTTTTAGCTTGTCTTTCTTCATATGCAATATTTCTTTATTGGCATATAAAAAAATCCTCTCTTTTGGGTTAGTGTTTTTTATAGTTAATTGTATTCCTTTTGACTCCCCCCTTCGTCCCCCCTCAGAGAGGGGGAAAATACCCTCCCACCCGCTTGCGGGGGGATTGAGGGGTGGCAAACTTGGGTAATACTTATAGAAAATAGCTTAAACCTTCTATGAGAATAGGCCCCGGTTTGGCCCATTAGAATAACCCCCGGTTTCAACCGGGGGAAGAAAGGAATCCCACCCCTTTACTTTTTTAGCCACTTCAGTGGCTTTCCTGTAAAGACTACAGGAATTGGTCTTCTTGGGAAGATAAGAAGTTTTACCTCCAGGGAAATAAGGAAAAGGGATAACGGATGCCACCTCCCATTTACCGTTTCCCACTCACATTGCCGGTAGCGGAGGCTTCTCCTGAAGTTGGCGCTCTATAAATTTTTACTTATTATAAATAATCAAGCCTATTACCAATGAACCTTCTTCAAAAGCCACGCCATGTTCTCACCCAGCGTTTTTATTGTAAGTAAGCCCTCTTGATCGTTTTGTACTTCTCCCTTTTGGAGGCCAATGCCAAAATTGGAGGCATTCGAACCGGGGACTATCATCTCGTTTGTGAGGAAAAAACGGTTTATCGAATCGCAGACATTAACTCCACCTTCACGCCCGGCTGAAGCCACCGCAACGCCCACTTTCCGCTTGAATATATCGCCGTTGACTTTTGCAACCAAGCCTGCCCTGTCAATCAGCGCCTTCATCTCCGCTGTCACATTTGAGAAATATGAAGGCGAGCCAAGAATTATCCCGTCGGATTCAAGTATCTTTTTAATACATTTATTGATAATATCGTTATCAATGGCACAGCGACGATCCTTGTTCTTCATACATTTGTAACAGGAAATGCAACCCCTTATTTTTTTACCCGCCAATTGCACCATTTCCGTCTCGATTCCTTCTTTTTCCAATTCCTTAAATACATATCGGATAATAAAGTCAGTATTTCCGTCTTTCCTGGGACTTCCATTAAACGCAGTTACTTTCATATTACCCTCCCTCTTGACCTGATAATGTCTTGATCATCCCTGTTATATTCGCCGTGTCGTTCAAATTCCAAAAATGTAGCTTATTCTTTCAATTTCTTCTCTAACTCTTTTGTTTTACTTTGGAAACATGCGTTAGCGCTAGTACTAACAGGGAAGTGGCTATTTTTTGACATTTACAACTTCTCTGTTTACATCAATTATTCTTCCTTTTTTTGTTATTAATAAATTATACTTAAAAAGGACATGCGTTTCTCGAGAAAAGACAAAAAATTTAATACCGAGAATACCGGGCGATTTGACAATGTATTCTGGAAAAACTCTATTATAAAAATATAATTTTTTGCTATCTGAAGTATTTCTTAATTCGATATGTCTGGAAAAATATCTGGAAACAATCTCTTTAATTGCTTCTTTGTCCTTTTCGTCAAATACTATAATTGGGTTTACCCCCTGATCTGAATCAAAAGTAAGATATATATATAGCTTTAAATAGTTTTTGTAATTTTTATCGTTTAGATTAAATTTGGTTTCAATTTTATTAATTATATTATTAAATATTATTGAATTTAATCTATAATCATCTCCATAATTTGTAATTATTAAATTCTTATCTGAATCGTATATTTTATAATATTCCCATAAACAATTAGCTTTTCCCACTAAACCAAAAACTGTGTGCTTAATAACAGTAACTTTTTTTTGTGATATCTGATGTGGAGTTTCAATATCCATTCTTTCAAAAAAAAATGGCTCAAGATGACGAAACTTGGAAGTTATAGATATCTTCTCTATATCAGATTGTGAGTATTTAGATTTTTTTTTCTTTTCTAAAAATTTAATTAAATAATCCTCGGCACTTTTGCTTTTTTTAATATTTCTATCTGAACTCAGCCTCTGCTTAATGCCCCTTTTAAGAAAATTTACTGAAGTTGGAATAACCAATTTTTTCTTTATTGGGAAATTTATAAAATAGATATATAAAATAAAAAAAAGAACTATAACAAAAATAAATAATATCCTTGTTTTTAATTTTTTTGTAATAGATGTCTTCATAACGGTTAATTACTTTCCTGTGAAATTCTTCACGTTCCGACTTCCTGGTTTTACTATGTTTAGCTTTTAAGAGCCTTCACTCTCTTCTCGGCTTCCTTTCTTGGTTCTGAAATTATCTTTTCTTTTTTAACTTTTTCAGGAACTATTAATACATAATGTAAAAACATGTTGTAATATTTTATTGCCTTTTTCTTATCCCCTGATTTGTCATAAGATTTACCTAAATAATAATATAAAGGAAGCTTATGATATCCCATTTCCTGGAGTTTGTTGAAATCCTTCAGAGCTAATTCAGTTTTGCCTTTATTTAGATTTGCTATCCCTCTAACCATAATTCCGAAGGGATCATTGGGAGATATTGAAAGCCCTTTTTTGACATCTTCAAGAGCTTTATCGTTTTTTCCAATATTTGTTTCCGCCGATGCACGATTGAAATATGCAAGATAACAATTTTCATCAAGCTCTATCGCTTTATTGCATTGAGATATAACTTTCTGATATTCTTGCTTATTCAGATAGGCAAACCCAAGATTGGAATAATACTCGGGAACGTCAGGGTTTATCTTTATTGCAGTCTCTATATCTTTTATTCCCTTATCAAATTCACCAATTTCTCTGTATGCAATACCTCGGTTGCAATATGCTTTGTCATTTTCAGGATCTAACTCTATAGCCCTGTTAAACTTCTCGATAGCTTCCTGTTGTTTATTTTGACGAAGCAATTTATACCCTTCTTTATGCAACATTTTTGATTTTGCACTTTTATTAAGAGGGATTCTGACAGTCGGCAGTTTTATGCATGAACTGTTTATCAAGAGAAAAAGTGAAATAAATACGAAACAGATAACTTTCTTTTCAATTACATCAAAACAAGTGAAATATTCTCTATAAAAATTTTCTTTCATAAAAACACCTCATAGAAATAAACTGGGGTCTTTACTTGTTGTTCTGCGATATATTTCGAGCACATCTCATAGATTCATCCCACCATCAGCACAAAAAGGTCGTTCACATTTGTCCCCGTGGGACCCGTTATGATGAGATCGCCTGTTAACTTGAGATATTCATACGAGTTGTTGTTGTCGAGGTATTCGTGTATATCCAGGTCTTTTTGTTCATTCCTGCAGGAGGGGCTTCTCAACTCTGATTTCATGCCGTTTCCGGGCTGGTCGGGAGACCAGCCCCTACCCAAATCGTGGGGCGGTCTGAATAGTAAAGCCAAATTACTACCGATTCCACCGGCCGCATCTGTAGGACCGTCGGTGCCGTCCGAGCCCGCCGCTAGGAAAAGGCTCCGGCTCAATTCCCCCGATGAGGCTGTGAATGAAATCGCCGCCTCCTGGCATCGGCCTCCCTTGCCTTTACCCCTTATTGTAACAACAGGCTCGCCGCTCGCTATTACACAACAGGGAGCAGATACGGGAAAATCATCGCCACTTTCGACATGCCTTGCGATTGATGTGAAAAAATCTCCGATATGCCTGGCCTCGCCACGAATCCAGTTCGTCAGGATCATGGTATTGTATCCTAATTTCTCTGCAATAATTTTTGCCTGCCTCGTCATTGCGATATTATCCCCTATAACGACAGATGAGGATTTTGCAAGGCAAGGATTACCCGCCTTTATAGTCTCCAGAATGTCTCCTGACACTCCCCTTAGAATAAAATCATAAATTAACTGTGGTATCTCGTCTTTTATTTTGTATTTTTCGATTATTTTCATCACATCTTCAAATGTCCCGGTGTCGGCAACCGTGGGACCTGACGCGATTGATTCCAGGGGGCTTCCCAGAACATCGGACAGGATAAGCGAGACGACCCTGGCGGGATATGCAAGCTCTGCGGTCTTTCCACCTTTCACCATTGAAATATGCTTCCTTATGGTGTTTATCTCCTCGATATCCGCTCCGCATTTTAACAATGTGTTCGTTATCATTTTTAAATCATCAATTGTCATGCCGGGGTAAAGGGATTCATAAAGAGCAGACCCGCCGCCGGAAATCAGGAACAGAACAAGATCATCCTCACCTGCGTTCCTCAATATGTCGATAATCTCCCCCGTTGATTCAAGAGAACGCTCGTCAGGCACGGGATGTGACGCCTCCTTAACAATCAAAGGATGAAGGTCCTTCTCTCCCGCATGTCCGTCTTTTGTTATGACAAGCCCGCCTGCAATCATTTCTTTGATTTCTTTCAGGGAGTCAAGAGCAGACCCTGCCATAACATACCCTGCCTTGCCTATGCCGAATATGAATATTTTTCTTAATTTCTTGTAGTTGATCTCGATACAGGTCGGAGTTCCCTTTTTTCCGAAAAGTATCAAATCTCCCTCGATTTTCAGGTTTTCCCATATCGCCCTGTGGGGGATCATTTTCTCAACGGCTCCCCGGTATATGGAAAGGGCATCATTTCTCAATTTTTCGATGATATTTTTCTCAGGCATTTTTGACTCCCATCAGGTTATTTTCAGCTATTTTTTAAAACCGCAAAGACCACAAAGACTATAGATTATTCTCTTTGTGTTCTTTGCAGATTTGCGGTTAAATATAATATTTAATCAGACCCCTCTTATGGGAAGAACTCATTAATCTCGATTTCATGCCGTTTCCAACCTGGTCGGGAGACCGGCCTCTACCCAAATAGCGGGGTGATCTGAAAAGTGGCCTATCCTTTGTTTTCCATCCTCCGTGTCCTTCGTGTCTTCGTGGTTAAATTTCCGTCCTCCATCTTCCGCTATCTGTTATTCGTCCTCCGTCTTCCATTTATCGGGACGGGGACGTCCCTCCTACAAATTGAGATGTGAGAAATGAGAAGTGGGAAATGGGAGGTGTGAAGTGAGAGGTGGAAAACGAGATCCGACAACTGACAACCGACATCCGTCCTCCGCCCTCTATCCTTTGTTTTCCGTTCTCCGTGTCCTTCGTGTCTTCGTGGTTAAATCTCCGCTCTCCGTTTCGCCGTTATCCCCAGTTCTTCAAGCTTCATCAGAAGTTCACGGGGGCAATCGGAGGGTATGATCACCTGCTCTATATCCCCGATGTTCAGGGATCCTTTTATCTTTCCTTCCAGGTAGGCCAGATCATATTTATTCAGAAACTCCGGCAATTTATCGATAGGTGAATCAAGCAATTCCTGTTTTATTGCGGGATCTTTTTTGCGAACCTGCCGTATTGCCCACGCGGCCATTGATCTTCGGTAATCTTTGGGAACAACGACCCATTCCCCGAATCGCTCCCTTGCTTTCTTCATCAGCGCCGGATCTGCGGAATCATATGATAGCGATTTACCTCTCATTTTATTGCTCATTATTTTGAGCGCCCTCCACCCCGATCTATATGTCGCCCAGGATCTTGCCTGTAATGTCTCAGGCTTTATTCTCACTTCCACTTCTCCGTATTCCGGGTTGCCGTCGCCAAAGCCTATCTCGCCGAATGTATATTCAAACGCCCCGTACATTTCATCTTCAACTTTCGGGGTGTATGGGGAAACTTCAACATTTTTAAGCCTTGCTACCTGTGCTGTTGATAGGATTGCGCCGTCTTCCAGGATTCTTGCAAGGCGGTTTGTTTTCATGCGGAAGGAATACTTCGGAAGCAGTCCTGTTATTCTATCGAAAAGGACTTTCTCATCGGGCGTCATCTGCCCTATCTTATTCATTTCCCAGTCCATATTTTCCGTTGACAATTCTTCAAGAGTTTTTCCCGCCTGAATTTCAATTTCGTTTTCATAAACAGGCTTGCCTTCTGTAAGATAGTTAAAAAGAGCGGAGGTATAGCTCTTCATGCTTTTGTATTTTTGGCCGGGATCCTGAAATGTCAGGTTCACATTCCGGCTTATCTTCCGCTCCACCGGGAAATCGGTTACAAGGATGCCGACGCCAAGTTTGACATCGCATTTTGCCAGCGCCGATGCCACATGACCCATTTCCATGTCAATCGTGGTTATCTGTTTCTCCATAGCCTGATTTAGAAAATCGGGGGTTTCCGCCATTGGTGAAATAACACTTACATGGGACAATTGCCCGGAACCTCCGGACAGAACATTTTTCATCTCCACACCGGATTCCCCCAAAATATGGTCGGGGAAAACGATACTATAGGGATCCCTGATATGTGTGGACCCCGCCGACCCCGCGGTAAAAACATACTTTATCTCCGGGTTATCATTGACAAGTCGCTTCAGATTCTCTCCCAGGATCTCCCCGTGATAGGAATCTTTTGAAGCCAACACAGCCACCCGCTTGTTATCGGGTAATTCATATATATCAGCCGACCAGCTCGAGGATTTGCTATGGACAGGAGAGAGATGATATTTATTCCAATCTTCCTGGAATGCGTTGTCATATCCCACGACAACAGCATCAATTCGCCCCGTTTCGTCTTTCTTTTCCCGGAAAAAGTCTTTCAATTTATTATACTGATTTTCATAAATCGATTTCGATTCCAGAACGGAAACTTCAGGAATGCTTTCTTTCCCGTGAAGTCTCCTCTTGACCAGTAATTCGAAATGCTTCAAAAGCGTCTTGCCGTCAAAGTTACTTATGATTAGGGTTTTTTTGCCGCCTGGATGAGTGAGCAGGTGGATATCCTTTGACCAGGAGCTTATGGGCAGTTTAAATGTCTCTGCCCTTTCGATTTTGGGCAGATCCGCTATTGATTGCTCCAGTGGAATATTGGAAAAGCGTATGTGGTCTTTTTCGTTCAGGACATCCAGGACACATGCCAGCGCGCCGAGTCTTGTTTTTACGTATGAATCCACATCATCCCAGCGAAGCTTATCCACTTCCACATTATTGACTTCAGGGCTGAAACCCCGGTGAATCACGCCGTCGGAGGATTTTACCCTGTTTATTGAAGACGGGGAAATCTCCGAGACAATTAGCTCATTCTCAAGTCCCAGGTAGTCTCTGGCCTTCTCAAGGGATTCAACCACCACGGGTTTATATTCCTGAAACGCCGGGATCCCTATCACTCTTTTTTCGATATCCCTGTAAAGATCAAGCTGTGTGGGGACGGTTTTTGTGTTGTCCTGTGAGGCGGTGATTGTCACGGGAGCATCTTCCATTGCGTTTGCTCCCGGTAGATTCTTTCCGGGCAGGGCGCGACGGAATTCATATAAGAAACCGTCCTGAATACTCCGGCTCGCCGCTTTCAGAGCGGGACCAAGCGCGCCTCCCATTAATGAGAATGCGACATCCTGTGCCGTGCCGGCGGTTATTTTTGCGAGTTGGGATTCCATTCCGCCAATTGGGGAAGAGATTTTGGCGGTTGAAACATCCTTTATATATTTATCATGGATAGCATCCGGGGATGAGTCCTCTCCGGAAGATATTATTGAATTATCTTTTGATTCAGAGCTTTTTTCGGTTACGCTCTTTTGTCCGGCTCGCCCAACGGCAAAACCGGCCTTCTTCGAGGCCTGAGATTGCCCTGAAAGCGTGTTGTTTGTGGAGCCAATAATTGATTCCAGATTAAAATTTGCCTTTATTTCGCTCATTATGAATGCCTCTGAAAGAGTATTCTCCGAAAAAAACCACAAAACAAGATAATTGACCGGGGTGGTTGCCCCCGACCACCCATTTTGGACATTAGTTTCGAGAAGTACCATATGCAGTAGGGGGATAATGAGTCGTGGTTTTGATCATGTTCATTTTAATTCATGAAGTGGTTGAAATCAATCTATTTTTGTTAACTTTAGATTAACATTTGAGCATAATGGAAGAACCGGATTGGCAGTGAAGAAATGTATGCATATTTGTGTTTACCTCTTTATCGGGGCTGTCTAAGAAGTGGAAACAGTCATCCTGAAGACGTCATCCTGAACTTGTTTCAGGATCTAATGACCAAGCTGTTTTTTAGATCCCGATATCCATCATCCATCCTCCGCAATCCGCCCTCCGTCCTCTTTACCTGAAATAACTCTTTTTTCTTTCAGGCAACTTTTCCTCAAACTGCTCATTGTATCTATCTCTCAAAAATGTAATAAAAAACACATAGTTTCTCGTTTCGCTATAAGGTGGAATTCCCCCGTATCTTTGCACCGCTCCGGGTCCCGCGTTATAACTTGCAAGCGCCAGGGGAATGGTATTCTTGTACCCTCGCCACCTGCGAAGCTGGTAGTTGAGGTATTTTGCCGCTCCTCCCACATTCTGAACAACATTTTCCGGGTCCACACCAAGCGATCTTGCCGTTCCGGGCATCAATTGCCCCAGCCCGATTGCGCCTGAAACCGAAACGGCATCCACATCAAACGCAGACTCGATGTTTATAAGCGCTGTCAGAAGAAGGGGATCGATATCATATTTCCTGCTGTAATATATGATACTCTTGCCGATTTTTTTAATATCTTTCCACGGGTAATGAGGATTGTGGCAATAAACCCTGTGAAGCACGAACGGGTAATATTTATTCCGTATGGTAACTTCCCCACCTGTTGTATTCATTTTGAAGTTTTCGGTCAACTTATATTTATTCTTGAAACAAATAAATGATATTTTTTCAGGTGGAGCAATGATGACAACTGATTTTGCCGGAACATATAAAAGCTTGTTGTCCCTGAGATTAAGGCTTCCTTTCACTCCTATGGTATATCCGGTTCTGTTAAAATCAAGGTTTCTTATTTTTTTGTCGGCATAGACCCAGAAATGAAGTCCTTCGGGAGATTTCACATAGAGCCAGTAATTTTGGGGATACTTGATGAATTTTTCAACTTTGCCCTTCCAGAATATGGTCTGCTGACTGAATGACTCGAGCTTTTTAATTAAATCCTCATCAGTACCGCCCGAGTCGGCAATTCTGCGCTCAATAACATTCACCCGGTAAGGTGTGATGGAATGGTTTATCACCCTGCTCTTATATTTCTTTATTGGACCGTCGGAAACCCCGGCATGCGAGGGTGAAACTTTGGCTGATAAAGCGAAAATCAATAATAATAATAGGGAAAATATCGCAATTTTATTTATATAAATACCGTTTTTCATTCAATATGCGACCGCCTGAATTTTTAAGTATAACAAATTCAATCTTCCCCATCTATTCCCTGCAAGAAACCTGTGGTTTGAAGTCATTCTCAAATAAGCTGTTTTAATAAGCATTATCCTTTTTGAACTGCGGCGAGACGCCGCAGCTACCTATATTATTATAATGGTGGGGGTGGCGTCCCGCCGCCCAAATAACAAGATAGTTTTTTGAAGATGGCGGGTGCCCCTTGGGCGCGGGAAGAGACTTTAAAAAAAGATTCTTCCCCGAAATGCCCTGATTAAATTATTCCCTCATTTCTCTGCTTTACAAGATCATACCAGAATGTGCCGGGAGTTATCATCCTTCTGGGTTTGTAATCCTTCAAAGATGTGTCTGTGATCTTATCTCCCCGAACTGAAACCATCCGACCCCACTGGTTGCCCGCGACCATTTCCGCCGCTTTCACTCCCATTCTGAATCCGTAGAATGCGTCAAATGCAGAGGGATCTCCCCTGAACGGATGTGTCGCCTGGAAAGATCTCGACTCGATGCCTGTCAGTTTCTCAATCTCTTTTGCGATTTTACTTCCGGTCTGTTTCTTGAAGAAGAAGACATTGCCAAATGTATCGTGGGTTTTATCTTTCTTTTTGTCTCCCTCTTTCTTTTCATCCGATGCTTTAATTTCGATAGCTTCTCCCACAATAACCAGCGCCCATTTATGCTTTGAATAAAACTCGGTTACTCTGTCCGCTAACTGCTGAAGATCCAACTCCATTTCAGGAATTGCGATATAACATGCTCCTCCCGCAATGCCTGCAACAACGACGGTGAAGCCTGAGTGTCTGCCGAATAACTCAATTACTCCGCATCTTTGGTGCGATTTCAGCGTGTCGATAAACCCGGGGATTGCATGGTCATATACAGCTTCGTTGTATGACCAGAAGCCTACTGAATAATCGGTTCCCGAAAGATCCAGGTCCATCGTCTTGGGGATGCCGATAACATTTGCTCCTGCCTGTGAAATTTTGTTGGCAACGGTTAATGTATCGTCACCTCCGAATGATACAAGCCCGGTCACGCCTAATTCCTTGAGGTTTTTAAGGACGGTTGCCTCTCCGTTTTCAATATCTGCCTGGTATGGATTTGTCCTGGATGTGCCGATTGAAGTACTGCCGCTGCGCGTCAATCCCTCGATCTTGTCACCTTCAAGGAGAATCGTTTCCGGAGGGGTCCTCAGAAGACCTCTCCACCCGGCTTCTATACCGATGACCTGATATTTTTCATGGTTCATCTTTCTTGCAAACGCTTCAAGAAAGGGATCCAGTCCCGGCGCGCATCCGCCTCCCGTAAGGACTGCCACTTTTGCTTTCATTTCTTTTGATGACATATGTATATCACTCCTCTGATTATTATGATTATATCCTTATATAATTTTGGAAAATGTCGATATTGGTTTTGTTAAAAATAGAAAAAATAAAATTCACAACCGTCAGTATATCATATTATAATCAAACATTCCAGATTTCGCATCTATTCACCGCAAAGACCGGATGCCGGATGTCAGTTGTCAGAGGTCTGATGTCAGATCTGTAGGAGGGACGTCCCCGTCCCGATAAACGAATAACGCCGTCCGGATCTGTTTTCTCACCGCAAAGACCACAAAGACCACAAAGGGATTCGGAGAATGGATAAACGGAGGCGGAGAACATATCCCACTACACGCTTCTCATTTCCCGATTGCGACTTTACTCTATTGGTAGCGGAGGTTTTTAAATATCTCATGAGACTATCCCCCGGCTTCAGCCTGGGGTAATAAACCTCTCATGAGACTATCCCCCGGCTTCAGCCGGGAGTAATAAAGCTCTAATAATCCCTTTTAACTGCTTCAGCAGTTTACCAGGCATTCCGCGGGCTCTGCGTTAACAAATCTCTCTGAATCTTCGACAATACTCATAAAATGTATCAGGAGTCATCATTTCATTTATATAGATATATTTCTCAGGCGAAAAGTCGTCTATGTGGGTGAAATTCTCCAATATCGACCAGTCCTCAATTTCTTCCTTTATCTTCCCCTTTGTTACCGCATATTCCCAAAGGGGAGTCCCGGGAAACAGGTTGACAGGTGATATCTGAACAGCTTTTAACTTGTAACGATTTACTTCCACAAACTTTATGATATCATCCAGATCCTCCATTGTCTGCCGGGGAAGTCCAATTACAAACGAACAATTTACCGACATCCCGGCTTCGTAGCATATATCCACCGCCCTGGTATTCCTGTCAAACGCTTTTTCGTCCCTTGTGCCGTCAATCTTCATGTCAAATACCGTGTCTGCGCCGAGGTATATCTCTTTTACTCCCATTTTCACAAGGTCTTCAACAACATCTTGATTTATCGCCCTTGTCCTGCCGAAACAAGTAAATTCTATTTTGCCCGCTATGTCATTTTTCTTTAAAAGGCTTGATATTTGCTTTATCCTTTTTTTATCCGCAAGGAAATTATCATCGAAAAGTATGATTTCTCTCACATTTTCTTTCCTGTAAAGATGCTCAATTTCCCTTGCAACATACTCTGCAGAATGTGACCTTACATTTCCCCATAACAGGTAAGTGGCGCAATATATACAGGCATATGGACAGCCTCTCGATGTTACTATGTGTGTTAATCCGTATCCTGCAAGCCTCCGTTTCGGGCATGGGATAATATCGAGATCTTCCAGCGATTTCCGGGGAGTGGATGTCAAGACGGTTTTCTTCTCTTTCCTGTCCTGGCTGTCAAAATATGCAGTGCCGGAAATCTTCGCCACATCAATAGTATCGAGCTTTCCTTTTTGTTGGAATAAATTTACAATCTCAAGAAATGTCTCCTCACCCTCGCCAATGACTCCAATATCAAATACATCAGGGAGAGACCGGGGAAGTGCCGATATATGACATCCTCCGATGATGACAGGTATCTTATTGCCAAGCTTCTCCCTTATCTCTCCGCCTATTTTTATAGCAGTTGTGAAATTTTCCGTCACGGATGAGATTCCTATGATTTCAGGGGGATTATCCCGGTCAATCATCGACGAATCGGTTGACGATGTTACTCTTATTTCAAGATTAAAACCGGCATATTTTTGCAGGTACGATTCAAGATAACATAACCCCAGGGGAGGATATATTCTTGTAATAAAGCTTCTTCTTTTCATCGCTTCGATGAGAAGGATTTTCATGTGATGATTCTCCGGTGCAAGTTTTTCGATGTTATAAATAGGTATGAATAATGTTTTAAAAGCAAATATATTTTCTCCTCCCGGATCATATGAGAAAAGATATATTTATGGAGAGAATAGGGTTTTTATGAAGTAAGGAGAAAAACAATAATTCTTTGTGCCCTTTGTGGTGAATAGATACTTGAAAAGATTGTATATGAAAAATATTATTTTATCTGAAAACACACTTCTTCTGCTCACGGGGGATGAAACCAGAAAAGAATTTATAAAAAACGTTCTTTACCGGTGGAGTCCTGTTCCCGTATATAATGTGGGTGAAGTCTCATCAAATGATATCAATGAATCTCATGATCTATTTTTTGCTGCAATCGAAAAAAGGCTGAAAGCAGGCATCTTCACCGCAGTGGATGTTGATGATATATCAAACGCAATCCGTCAGAAGATGCAGGAGCTATGCAACTGGTACTATTATAAACTTTCAATTCTCTTTTTTGCCGGTAATGATGAAGCAGGGCGATGGGACTGGAAAATCCGTTCGCTTAAAAAGAATGGCATAAAAAACATATGGATATTGAATGAAAATAATATTCATGAATTTAATGTGGAAGTAAAACCTGTCAGTGCTTATTGCTCAACTCCTCCGCCATACGACATCATCGGCGATGTGCATGGGTGCCTGGATGAGTTGGAAGAATTGTTCGATAAGCTTGGATATGAAAAGACCGACTCCATTTACATACATTCGAATGGTAGAATGCCGGTTTTCATTGGAGATATATCGGACAGGGGCCCGAAGAGCGTTGAGGCAATCGAGCTTATGCTTGATATGGTTGAGATGAATAAAGCGATGTTCCTGCCGGGAAATCACTGCTACAAACTTGCCCGGCATCTGATGGGAAAGAATATAACCATGAAATTCGGTGTTGAAGTTACTCTGGATGAGCTGAATTCTATTGACAATACCAGGAGGGAAAAACTTGAGACCCGGTTTGTCAATCTTGTGGAGGAATCGCCATATTATCTCATCCTGGACAACGGCAATCTTGTCATTTCACATGCGGGGATAAAAGAGAGAATGATAGGTCGGGAGCATAGAAAGATAAGGGATTTTTGCTTTTACGGCGCAACAACGGGCAAGCTCGATGAACGGGGGCTCCCGGAAAGAATAGACTGGGCGGCAAAATATAAGGGAAAGCCATTGGTAGTATATGGACATACGCCGGTTGGGAAAGCTGAGTTTTATAACAATACCATAAACATTGACCAGGGTTGTGTGTTTGGCGGTAAACTGACCGCATTGAGATACCCGGAGATGGAAACGGTAAGTGTAAAGGCAAAAAAGAGCTATTATTGCAGGTTGAGAATGATTAAGGTTTGATTCTTCTTTTGACCATGAAGTAGCACCGGAGAATTAAGGTGTTGTGTGACTCCTTTCTTGCCCCGGATGAATTCGGGTTCAACCCAGGAATCATGAGGGTTTGCGGTGTCGGAGAAAGAAGTATTGTGACCCATTGGAGTAGGCTATTCAAATTGTTTCAATATAGAAATTTTGAAGGGAATATGTAATCAGCGCTAAATTATTAAATTATGGATCAATAAGATTTTTATTATATTAATATGAATAGGAGGAGATATTTTGATGAAAAAATACGGAGTGGCGTTAGGGCTTGGAATCATCTTCGTATGGGTCATTGCCATAATGGTGGGATGCGGTAGCAGTAGCGACGGGGGCGGAGATGCCACCCCGACTACCGGGGGATGGACATCCCAGACCACCGGCACAACCCAGAATTTGAATGATGTATTCTTTGCAAGCACAAACACAGGATGTACCGTGGGAAACCAGGGCACAATCCTCAGAACAACCGATGGGGGCTCAAGTTGGGCATCCCAGACTTCTGGAACCACCAGCAACTTGAATGGAGTTCATTTTACAAGCACAAATAATGGTGTTGCGGTGGGAGCTTCAGGTGTTATCCTTACCACAACTGATGGTGGATCCACCTGGACTTCGAGAGTAAGCTCACGCCAGGTTCTTGTAGGGTTGAACAGTGTTTATGCCCTCGGTACCAGCATGTGGACCGTTGGAGACAGCGGGTCCATCCTTTATTCAACTGATTCCGGTGCAAACTGGACGACCCAGACATCCGGAGTTTCCACTTCCCTTCACGATGTGGTTTTCACCGATTCAACCACTGGATGGGCTGTGGGCGCAGGCGGCGTCGTGCTGCACACCACCAACAGCGGAAGCACCTGGGTTGCGCAGTCATCAGGCGTGAACGGCAGCCTGTATGGCGTTTCCTTTGTGAGTTCATATAGCGGATGGGCCGTGGGCTCAGGCGGCGCAATAATCGGCACCTCCGACGGCGGAGCGACCTGGACAGACCAGACATCAGGAGCCCAGACAGACCTTTATGGAGTTTACTTTACAGACTCCACTAACGGATGGGCTGTCGGTAACAACGGTGTAATTCTTCACACAACTACCGGAAAGGCAAACTGGTCGCAGCAGACAACAGGAATTACCACCAATCTCAAGGGGGTTCATTTCGCCGACCAGAATTATGGACATGCAGCAGGAGCAAGCGGGACAGTGATGGGCACTTCATCGGGAGGAGAACCAACTACCTCTCCGACGGCAACGCCAACCACAACCCCAACGGTAACTCCGACACCTACACCCACAACAACAGTAACCCCCACACCCACACCGACAACTTCTCCGACAACCACACCGACACCCACTCCCAGCCCGACAGCAACGCCGGGACCGGGACCCGCTCCAGTGCCTGCGAGCTGGCAGGGAGCGGCAATCATAGACGCGGGCGCCGGTAATAATGCCATAACCCCCCAAGTTGCGTTCGCCCCCGATCTGAGCGCAATATCTGTTTTTTCGCAGTCCGATGGAGCTAACACCAGAATTTACGCTTCTCGCTGGACTCTCGCAGGAGGATGGGGAGCAGCCGCCACAATCGACGCAGGAGCAGGTAATAACGCTTTAAAGCCCCTGATTGCATTCGACACAGGCGGGAACGCAATTTGCGTTTTTGTGCAGAGCGACGGTGCTAACAGCAGAATTTACGCCAATCGCTGGACAGGAGCCGCATGGGGAGGAGCCGCTACAATTGATGCAGGAGCCGGTAATAACGCCAACTTCCCCCAGATCGCCTACGCCCCCGACGACACGGCATTTTGTGTTTTCCAACAGAGCGACGGCGCCAACGACAGGATTTATGGCAATCGCTGGGGCGGAGCCGCATGGGCGGGAGCAGCCACAATTGATGCAGGAGCCGGAAATAGCGCCGGTTCTTCTCAAGTTGCATACGATAGCGCCAATAATGCATTCTGTGTTTTCCGACAGAACGACGGTGTCAACAACAGAATTTACGCCAATCGTTGGACCGGAGCCGCATGGGGAGGAGCAGCGACAATTGACGCAGGAGCAGGTAATAACGCTGGCACTCCTCAGATTGCCTACGATAGTGCTAATAATGCATTGTGTGTTTTTGAGCAGAACGACGGCGCCAACACCAGAATTTACGCCAACCGTTGGACCGGAGCCGCCTGGGGAGGAGCCGCTCTGATTGATGCGGGAGCAGGCAATAACGCTTCAGTGCCCCAAGTTGCTATTGGCGAGAACAACAACGCCACCTGTGTCTTTATTCAGACCGACGGCGCCAACGACAGGGTTTATGCCAATCGGTACAGTTTTGGTGCAGGCACCTGGGGAGGAGCAGCAACAATTGACGCGGGAGCAGGCAATACCGCCCTAACACCTCAGATTTCCTTTGACCAGACTCGATATGGATTCTGCGTATTTGTCCAGAGTAATGGCGCGTTTAACAGAGTTTACGCCAATCGCTGGGATGGAGGCACAGGAACCTGGCTGGGAGCTGCAACAATTGACGCGGTAAATCAAAACGCTACAGTTCCCCAGGTTTCCTTCGATGCGAATGGAAACGCGGCATGCGTTTACAGTCAGAGCGATGGAGCCAACACCCGGATCTACGCCAACTTGTTTAGATAGTGTTGAAGTTGGAGACTATTGAGATTATTATACTGTAATTAAAATAATCAAAGGGGCAGGCGTTGAGCCTGCCCTTTTTCTTTTTTTTAACTATTTTCAGAATATAATATCTTTATTCTTTCACAGGCTTTCGCAGGATATTCGGGAGATTGAAAACAATAAACTGTATGTAAATTATCTGTATTGTGGGAGCGGTTTCCTGACCGCCATAGGAAACTATATCGAATAAATCGCCTTTGAAAAGGCTCCTGCAAAGCTTCTCCCGCAGAAGGCCGGCGGGAAATGACAGAATTTATTAGAATCAGCCTATAAGTTGACAATAATTATCAAAGATTTATGGAGAGTGAGAAAAATCTACGACGTAATAATAATCGGAGCAGGAAGTGTGGGAGTTCCCACATCAATGGAGCTGGCGGGGCAGGGAATTTCCGTAGTTGTTTTCGATAGGAATCCTTCTCCCGGACAGGGTCAGAACAAATCTGCAATAGGCGGGATAAGGGCTACATTCTCGGATCCCGGTAAGATCAGAGTATGTCAACAGAGCATTGATATTCTCTCATCATGGGAAGAAAAATATGGAGATGACATAGGTTGGCAGAGGGGTGGGTATTGCTTCCCTGCATATACTGAGGAAATCGAAAGGCAATTGAAAGACCTGCTTGTGACTCAGCAGGAGCATGGGCTTAATATCAACTGGGTCGATGTCGATAAAGTAAAGGAGCTTGCCCCCGGAATAAATCCCGACGGGCTGCGCGGGGGGACATTTTCTCCCGATGACGGCAATGTATCTCCGCTGCGAACAATCAATGCCGCTTATAAACAAGCTGTTTCACGGGGAGTTGATTTTCATTTTGACGAAGAAGTTCTGGAGATTCTGACGGAAAAAGGGAAGATCAACGGAGTGAGGACAACAAATGGTGAATATCATTCTCCCGTCGTTATTATCGCCGCAGGGGCGGATGCAAGAGGCTTTGGCGTTCCTCTTGGTATTGATATACCTGTATTTCCTGACACACACGAAGCCGGCATCACGGAGCCGGTGAAACATTTCTTCACACCGATGATTGTCGATTTGCGGGAAAGACCCGGTTCCGGCAACTTCTATTTTTACCAGAATTACGAGAGTCAGATTGTATTTTCTCTCACGCCGGATCCTCAGATATGGGATGAAAACCGATTAACCACTTCAAGTTATTTGCCAATGGTTGCAAGAAGGTTGATTGAAGTCATACCCAGATTGAAGAATATCAGGATTAGAAGAACATGGCGGGGACTATACCCTATGACTCCCGATGGAATTCCCATTGTTGACAGGGTCAGGGAAATCTCCGGTCTTTACCTTGCCGTGGGACTCTGTGGGCAGGGACTTATGCTGGGACCCGGCATAGCCAAAAATATTGCTTCAATTATCATGACAGGAAAGCCTGTGATAAGCGATGAAGTATTCAGGGAGTTTACATATTACAGAAACTATGAGGGTGCGGAAGAAATATTGAAATAAGTTATTGAAAAATGGCAAAAACAAACTTTCAATTAAATCTTCCTTAAAAAGAAAGATTTCGATAAAAAATAATTGATATAACTTTCTAAAAAAAACTGACGAAGGGGTTCGTTAAATAGTTGTTACTACTTATATTTTACGTGGCACTTGCATTGGTTGTGTCTTTTCTGTGTTCCATCCTTGAAGCGACAATCTTGTCCGTTTCCAACTCATACATAAAAACTTTGGTAAATGAGGGTAAGAAGTCGGGATTTCTTTTGCAAAAATTCAAGTCGGACATTGATCGACCACTTGCCGCCATATTGACGCTCAATACAATTGCAAATACTCTTGGGGCGACCGGGGCTGGCGCACAGGCGCAGGAAGTTTTTGGGAATAAGTGGATCACACTTTTCGCCGTCTGCCTTACACTTGCCATTCTTTTTTTCTCCGAGATTATACCCAAAACTATAGGGGCGGTATATTGGCGAAAAATTGCGCCTGCCTGTTCATACATCCTCAATTTTATTATCACCTTGCTTTATCCCTTTATTGTCCTTGCCAGGTGGATTACCGACAAGCTCAAGCCAAAAGACAAGCCTAAGCTTTCAGTATATCGCCAGGATATTGCAATGCTTGCGGAAATCGGGGAAGACAGGGGCGCGCTTACCGGATGGGAGCAAAATGTTATTAAGAATATCCTGCGTCTTGACAAGATCAAGCTCAGGGACATAATGACCCCCCGGACTGTTGTGCTTAGCTATCAGAAAGATATAACAGTTGGAGAGTTGATTCAAAAAGAAAAGGTTCTGCCGTTTTCAAGAATTCCTGTATATAATGGGAATCAGGATGATATGATTGGGATGGTGTTGAGGCCTGATATACTGGACAGGATGGCGCAAGATCAAGATGATACAACTCTTGAGTCAATAATGAGACCCATTCATGCCGTTCCTGAAAGCCTGACCGTGGCAAACTCAATTGAGCTTTTTATCCGGAGACAGGAGCATATTTTCCTGGTTATTGATGAATACGGAGGCACGGCGGGCATAGTAACAATGGAAGATACAATGGAGGCACTTCTTGGCACGGAAATTGTCGATGAAACGGATACCGTGGAGGATATGCAAGAACTTGCATTAAGACTTTGGAAATACCGCAATAAAGAGATTGAAAAAGAAGAAATGAAAGAAAAGGAATAATACCTCTGCCGGGAAAGTATGTAAGTTGTAGAAATTTTGTTGATAGTTAGAAGATTTATTATTCACCGCAGAGGTCGCGGAGAGCGCGGAGATAGGAAAACAGGTAGAACTTTCAAATAATTTTATCTTAAAACAAGCCTGCCCTGTTGGCAAGCCGGGGCTCAGGATAGGTAGTTTAAGATTGGGAATTATTATTCAGAATTCAGGTAATAACATAAAATTCTTCCAGTCCTCTGCGTACTCAGCGTACTTGGCGGTAAAAAATTCTTCGCGATGAATATATACCAAATAACAGGAGGATACCGGGATGGATAAAAATGGCATGGTGGAGTCGCTTGTCTATACGGGAAAGCTTATCAGGATGGGTAACTACAATGAGGCGATAGAACGACTGGAAAAACTGCGAAAAGATCATCCGGATAATGTGGATGTACTCAAACAACTTGCCGAGTCATATGACTCACTTGGGGATCCCGACAGGAAAGTTGAATTCTTTGAATCCGTAAAACACCTGAATAGGCCGGAGTTTCTTGAGAGCCTTGCTATGTCATATATAAACCTTAATGATATTGAGAAGGCCCGTGATGTACTTGAAACGGCCTTGTCAATTGACCAAGAGAATTACCGCCTGTGGCTTAACATGGGAAGGATAAAAGAATTGTTCGGAGACCTTGAGGGCGCGCTTTTGTCATATAAGAAAAGTTATGTTCTCTCGCTTCAAGATCAGGTGGTTTCCATTTATCTTGCCGGTATCCACGGGAAAATGGGTAACTATTCAAAAGCTCTCAAAATATACGAGAAAGTATTGCGTCAGAACCCGGATAATCCTCATGCCAGGGCGGGTCTCGAGATTTGCAAGACACTGGACGGTCTGAATGACGTTTCCGGCAGGGAGAACGTCCTGAACCTGGTCTTAAAGGAAGAATATAATAAGGACTTCGCCAATGCGCTTATGGTGGCACTTTCGGCCATTGCCAACGCCGATGATCACCTGGCGGTATCGGAGATAAACCTTATATCCATGGCTTTGAGACCTTTTATGAAGCTGCTTCCCGGCAATGTTGAAGAAGAGCTTGCAAAAAAATACAGGGTTCAGGAAGTAACAGAACATTTAAAGGAATTGCCTGACTTTACAAAACTCCTCATATACCAACTATCTTGCGAGCTTGCAAGTGTTGACAAGAAATTGACAGGATCCGAGATGCAGGTTCTTGCCCGACTTTCGGAAATACTGGAGTTGTCTCTGAATGAAGCGGATGCCATCCTTCGAAGAACCCGTCCAATAACATGGCTCGTTCTTGAAAGGGAGATGAGATATTATAGAAAAACACTCGACATGGGCGATCTCGAGCTTCTTCTCTTCAACTGGGAAAGGTACTGGAGGCAGTTCTGGGAACAAGACCCCCTCACCCTTGATGAGCTTATGAATTACCTGGAAAAGGCGAAAAATTACATTGAAATCCTTGAACGGGGTGATACCAGGGTCTATAGATTCAAAGACATTCTTGAAATATTCGAGCTTCAATGCAGGATAAAGAAAAGGGTTTTCAGACATGGGATCATTATAGGAAATACAGTTCTCTCATCGGAAGATATCGAAAAGATGATACTCAAACTTTATAAACATGATCTCAATAAGGCAATGTCAAGGAAAGTAACGGAAATGTTCCTCATAAACCGCCTTGTTCTTGCCCTCCAACAATTTTGCGAACTTTTTCCCTCCGAAAGCTGGATCGAACCACAACTCCGGCCATCCGAGATCGAAATAATCATTGATAAAACCGAGAGAGCGGTTGAAGTCGGTAAAGATGTGGGATTGTTGAAATAATAAAGGAGTCTTGTCATGAGTAAAAAGCATATCTTTTCCCATTTATTAATCCTTACAACCCTGATTATGATCTTTTCCGCCTTTTCATTTTTACCCGCGAAGGCACAGGAGAAGTATTACACTCCCGAGGAGATACAGGCAAGGGTGAGAAACCTGGAAAGCTTGAATCTTCTGAAAGGACTTCACCTGAATGCCGGGCAGATGAAAAAACTTCTTGTTCTCCTTTACGAGGCGAGACTTGCCGAGAAAGAAGTGTTAGAAGGCTTCAAGAAAGACAGCCTGCATGCTATCAAGATGATGAATATGCTCACGGAGAAATTAAAGAAGGGAGAGGGAATCGACGTGGAAACCGAGGAAACGGTATGGTTCTCCCTCGGCACTCTTTATGAATACGAGTATGATCGATATAGAATAATGGAAAAATTGGTTGATGATGCAAGGAATATTCTGAATAAAAACCAGTTGAGGATTGTCTCGGAATACATGCCCTGTGTGATTCCCTGGAGTACCGTGAAAGCTCCGGAAAGGATCGGGCAGTCGGGAAGCATTGCAAAGCTCGAGAAAATTCTTGATAAATTGAGGACATTAAAGGGTGGGGAATACAAAAAAGAAAAAAGATTGTTTCTGGTGGAGCTTGACTGGAGGCTCAGGATTGACCGCCATGAAGACGACAAAACAAGGCAGATACTTGTAAGAAAAATAGATGAAAAGATAGATAAAATATGCAAACTGCCTGAAAATGAATACCAGATCAGGAAAGAAGACCTTGCCCAGTCGATCAGACCGCCGGATCTGGAGATTCTACCACCCAGAGTCGGTGAGGAATTAAATGAGTATATAGCTGAATATATTCTGAATCCTGCCAATATTGAATACTTGCAATGTCAGCTTGAAGCTCGGGGAGTGAAGGATTACCCGAAGCTTGATGACACGATAGACAAGGATATTGACAGCAAAGTTGAAGAAAACAATAAGGACATGGATGTAGACTAGATAGAGGCAGGAAATGGGAAACTCCAGATCTGTAGGAGGGACGTCCCCGTCCCGATAAACGATAAACGGAGGGTGGATCTCGTTTCTTGTTTATCATTTCCCATCAACAAAAATTCATTCATCTTTACACTTTCTTTACATTTACACAAACTTTCTTTACATTAATTCCTTATTATATATTTGCAGGATAGAAAAATGAGTATCAATTCAGTGCAATCCGGGAGTATCGTCCCACGATTTTCTTCACTGAATAATACCGGGAAATAATCCGCAAAAATAATAAAGGGAGGAACTAAAATGAAAAAGAAAGCGACAATAGCACTTCTGATTCTTGCTTCTTTTCTAATGCTTGCTTTGCCGGTGCTGGGAGCGGCGAAGAACGATTTCCCATTACTTGACAAATTGATGAAAGCGGACTTTGGTGCGAAAAAGAAAGTGGCCGAGTTTATCAGGAGCAAGTATCCTGACCTGAGAATGGAGATTTTCCGGTTCGTCAGTAAGAATAGCCCGGAGACACTGACGCTGATACGGGCGGAAAAAATGCAGCTTATTGCCGACAAGTATCCCGGACTTCCAGTAAAGCTTCCCCGGGCGGTTCTGTCGGATCTGGAGAAAAAATACCCTTGCCCCATAATGGATATTGCGGTTGATGTAACAGGATTGATTAAGGATAAATATCCTATGTTGCCCGCAGAAGTGGTTCGCTGGAGGAGCGACTCGAAAATCAAGTCGAAGACCGTCAGGGTAATAATGAGAAAGCATGCCACACTGATTCCCGATGTGATGAAGGTTATGGCCGAGGGCAATTACCCGCAACAGGTGAATTCTCTGAAAGCTGATCTCAAAGAGATGATGGCGAAGAAGCACCCGGGATTGAAAGAAAAAGTGAAGCTTGAGGTTGTAAGCCTGGTTGTAACAAAGTATCCCGATCTTCCTGTAAAAATCGCCGCCATAAAGGAAAACCCGAAAAAGAACCCGAGGATTGCAATAATCGAGATGATTTGCAAAGAGCACCCGGAGTTTATCAACGATGTTGTCAGAACGGTGAGAGATAAACATGGCACGGAGATTCACGAGGCCGTTATGGATGCCCTCAAGCTGGTTGAAGACAAATACCCAAAATTAATAACCGACCTGCCAAGGGATATGAGCGCAATGATTGCAAAGAAGCATCCCACGCTTATGACGGATATTGCAAGGGTTAGAATGGACAGCAGGCATTCTGTAAGAGCGAAGGTTGAGAAGAAATATCCCGGTCTCAGAAAAGATGTAAAGGATATGATTGCAAAGAAGTACCCCAATCTTGGCGAAGATGTGTCACTTTCAATCGAAAAGAACTTCCCCGGTCTGAAAAAGGATATGGCCGATATGATGAAGACAAAATTCTCCGGGTTCATGGCAAGTGTGAAGGAGCATATCAATAAGAAGCACCCGAGATTGATGCCCGATGTCGAAAAAATGCTTAAATAGTCGGGTCAAATATTCAACGCAGGGATTGCGGGATTCGCAGAGGATAACCGGAGAAAAAGCATCGATATCTCCAGGTAGAAGTGAGAAATAGGAATAAGGAAGATGGAATAAGGAAGATGGATCCATTTTCCTTTTTCTTTTTTCGTTATCCATCTTCTTTTATCGGGACGGGGACGTCCCTATTATAAGGGAAATGGGAAGGGGGACGTGGGAATGGGGAATAGGGAAAGGGGACGTGGGAAACGAGATCCATCTTCCATTTTCCATCATCTATCTTCTGTTATCCGTTTATCGGGACGGGGACGTCCCTCCTACAGTTCTGACCTCCGTTCTCCATTTTCATTATTTCCTAATTTCCTTAGAGGTAGTAATCCTCATTTCCTTATGAATAGAGGAGAATTTTGGAGGGAAAGGGACAAAAAGGAAAATACCAGGATTTTGAGGTTTTTCGACGCCCTCTTCTCCATCCTCCGTTTTCCGTTATCCATCATCTTTTATCGGGACGGGGACGTCCCTCCTACAGTTTTGGCCTCTGCCCTTCGTTATCCGTTCTATATTTTCATTATTTCCTAATTTCCTTAGAGGTAATAATCCTCATTTCCTCATTAATAGAGGAGAATTTTGGCATGGATTTAATAGAGTTCATGCGTTAATATTTCATTATCCGGAGGGGTGTATGGAAGAAATTAAAAACCTTGTTGCAGTGCCAAAATTAGACAAGATAAAATTGAGCTGGGATTTGAATGATGATTCTAATATAAATCATATAGAAATATTCGGTAAGTATTGCAATAATAAGCATTACTGGAAATATGACGGGTTTCACAGGGCTACCCGGGCGGTGGATTTATGGGCGGACCCTCTTGCTCCTGTTACATACAATGTACAATTGGTTTTTAACGACGGCTCCCGTAGCAGGGGAGAAACCGTCGGCTCAACAGCGTTTCATAGAAATGTGAAGGTGGATGAGTTCGAGGGCAGAAAACTTCTTGTTTATTTGCCAGATGGATACGAAGATGAGAAAGTGCGATATCCCGTCATATATATGCACGACGGACAAAACCTTTTTTCTGAGAGACTTTCATATATTTGGGAATGGCAGGTTGATGAAGTATTAAACAGGCTCATACAGGAAGGGAAGATGCAAAAGGTTGTGGTTGTGGGGATATATAATTCCTCAAAGCGGGCGGAGGAATATACTCCTTTTGCCGACAGGAGATTCGGTGGCGGAGAGGCGAGGGAGTTTTCCGCCTTTGTTGTTGACAGGATTATTCCATATATCGAGCAGAAATACAAAGTATCCAGAAGCCGGAACAACCGCGCCGTGATGGGATCTTCGTTTGGTGGGATTCTGTCGCTGTGGATGGGATATACATACCCGGAAGTCTTCTCTATGGTGGGCGCAATATCTCCGTCACTGTGGGTCGCTGACGGGGCGATGTTACTGGAGCTTGAAAAACAGCCTAAAAAGCCAATAAAAATCTGGATTGATCAGGGCACGGGAGAATGGTCGGACTTTACAAGGAATGCCGTAACCATACTAAAACAGAAAGGCTACAGATACGGGAGGGAATTATTTTACTACGAGGCCAAGGGTGAGGAGCATAATGAAATTGCCTGGTCAAGAAGGGTTGAATGTCCCTTTATTATTTTCAAGGGACATATCGCAAGAAAAGTTGTTGACCTCAGACTTGAAGTTAACCTTGTCCCCCAATTTGCTGTGGGTCCTCACAGGATAGTCGTTAATCCTGTCGCCAAGTTTGATAACGGATTGTGGTATTCTCTATTTTCTTCCGCAAAATATTCCGTTGAAGGCTCAAGAAAATGCGCCGCAAGAATTGACCCCACGGGAGTACTTCTATTCAACGGTGAGAGACGGGCAAGGGTGGTTGTGCGATACAGGGACATAAAAAGGTCGATTACAATAGATAATCCATATCCTATCAAGAAAATCAGGAGAAGAAAGTATAAAAAGCCGAGAAGAACAAAGAAGATAAAAACATAGCACATGGGAAGGTCTGAAGACCTTCGCCAAGTTTTTTGGAGGCGATATTTATGACATATAAAAATAAATATGAGACATTTTTTGACGAGCATGCGTCTCAATATATGGAAAATATATTCACAAAAGGAACGAAGATGGAAGTTGATTTCCTTTTGAAAAAATTAGATCTCCCGACAGGGAGTAAAATTCTGGATGTCGGATGTGGCACGGGAAGGCACTCTGTAGAGCTTGCGAAAAAGGGGTATAAAATGACCGGCATTGACCTCTCCGCCGGAATGTTGGAAAAGGCAAGAGAGGCGGCATCTAAAGAGGGTGTTGAGGTTGAATTTATTAAAGCCGATGCCACAAAATTCAGGGCGGATAGCAGGTTTGACGCCATAATATGCCTTTGCGAAGGAGCCTTTACTCTGAGCGATTTAAGTGAAGATCCCATTGAGCATGACAGGATGATTCTGAAAAACATATACAATTCCCTTGAACCGGGAGGGAAGTTTATACTCACATGCACCAACGCAATGAAGCTTATCAGGAAGCATTCACAGGAAGATGTTGACAGGGGAATATTCGATCCCCTTACACTTACCGAGATTGTTACAATGGAATATGACGCCCCCGAAGGCAAGAGAAAGGTAAAGGTGAGAGAAAGGGGATATACCGCGCCGGAGCTTCAACTTCTTTTCAGCCTGGTGGGATTTGAAATTAAAGCTATATACGGGGGCACAGCCGGCAACTGGGGAGAACGCCCAATAGAACTTGATGAATATGAAATTATGGTAATTGCCGAAAAACCATAACTTCAGTTATATCAGATATATTAGACAAAATATGTCTTTAACTTACCCTCTTTTATTCCGTGAATTCAACTGTCAATTCTTTGACGTCCCAGAGCGGCTCTATTTTCTCTTTTATCTCTTCCTTTATTGCCGGAGCAAACTGGTGATCCGGGGGCAAGTCGATAACTACCCGGACAGATCCTTTCTTTATCTCAATTCCCTGCACCAGGTTGGTGCGCACAAGGTCTAATCCGGCCATAGGGTTCATGACTTTCTTGAGGCGTTTGCGAACTATCTCTATCGTAGTCGGTTTTCTATCCTTAATCAGTCCATGGCGCTCTTCGTAGTTTTCAATGGCCGAAAGTAAACCCTCCACAGCAAGCACCGAACAGTGGACTTTGATTTTGGGAAGTCCTCCCAG
This sequence comes from Vulcanimicrobiota bacterium, assembly GCA_021107945.1. Lineage (GTDB taxonomy): Bacteria > Vulcanimicrobiota > JAJTBE01 > JAJTBE01 > JAJTBE01 > JAIORV01. Next base: position 31,421 of record JAIORV010000062.1, read on the forward strand.
CGCTTCTGAAGCTTCCTTCCAGGTAATCTTCTTGGCTTCATCCAGTGTCTTTCCCTTGGCCAACTCGGTAATGATAGAGCCGGTGGCAATGTTGGAGGCACATCCATAAGATTCAAATTTGATATCCGAGATAATCTTTGTCTCAGGGTCAACTTTTATATGAACAGACACCATGTCGCCACAGGCCGGGCTACCCTCCATCGCTTTTCCGTCAGCGTTCTCAATTTTACCTACGTTATGAGGGTTGCGAAAGTGTTCCATTACAGTTTCACTATATGGAAAGCTCATTTCAATTTCTCCTATTCTTCTTTCTATTTACCCAATGGGCTGATACTTCTAAGTTTCTGTACCACCTCAGCCAGCGTATCAACTACGGCATCGACGTCTTCCATAGTATTGTAACGCCCGAAGGTGAAACGAATTGAGCCATGCGCCTTTTCATGATCACCGCCAATGCCGAAGATAACATGGCTTCCCTCCAGCGAGCGGCTGAAACATGCGGAGCCTGTGCTTACGGCAAAACCATGCATATCCAGATGCAGGATAATAGATTCACCTTCTATGAAGTGGAACGAAATATTGGCATTCTGCGGGAGTCTTTTCCAGCGATGGCCATTGAGGTCAGCATCAGGTATTTCGGCAAGTATGCGGTCTATGAGATGATCACGCATTGATTGTAACCGTTCGGTTTCCCGGTCAGTAACCAATTCCGTCGCTTTGGCGAAACCCACCGCGGCAGGTATATTTTCAAGTCCGGGGCGGAGGTTAAACTCTTGAAATCCACCGTCCATCCACTTGGCTATTTTTGTCCCTTGTCTAATATACAGTCCCCCAATACCTCTCGGACCGTGAATGGTGTGGGCAGATACAGTGATCAGGTCCACGGGTATTTTCTTCACGTCAAGTGGGACTTTGGTGAAAGTGTGCGTGGCATCGGTATGAAAGAGCACTCCCTTCTCACGACAGATGAGACCGATTTTTTCAATATCCTGGATGGTGCCGATCTCCTGGTTTGCATGCTGGATGGAAACCAAAATGGTTTCGTTAGTGATAGATTCTCTGAGTTGATCAAGATTTACAAAACCTTCGTTATCTACATCCAGGTAGGTCACATTGAACCCATGCTTTTCAAGATCTTTGGCGCTATTAAGAACCGGAAAATCCTCGATTTTTGACACAATCAGATGTTTCCCTTTTTTGTTACCAAGAGCTAGCGCAACTCCCTTCAGGGCGATGTTTGAGGACTCGGTGCTTCCCGATGTAAAAATGAATTCTCCTGAGTCAGCTCCCAGAGCCCTGGCAAGGGTTTCCCTCGCCCCATCAAGACCCTCCCGGGCTTCTATGCCCATAGAATAGGCAAAATCTGAGGTTGCGACGGCATATTTTTCGAAGTAATATGGCTTCATTGCCTCTAATACGCGCTCATCCAGACGAGTGACCGCCGAGTTATCCAGATATACTTCTCTTCTTTTTAACATATCTTACTCCTGTTATCTTTCCAAAATCTCTCTCTTCTCTTATATGAAGAGGGTTATCGATGATTCCCTTGCCTCATTAATATAAGTGCCTACTGCGCAATACTCCGATATTAAATCCTCACGCATGTCTTCCTTCTTAATTCCCATTATTTCCATGGTCATATCGCAAGCGAGGATTTTTCCTCCGAGCTCTTTGCAGTCTTGTAGTAACTTCTCCAGGGAAACCACACCAACCTTTTTCATCTTTTCCTCCATTACAAATTTGCCAAATCCCAGCATATTCTTCCTGGAGAGAGGTCCTTTCTCAAGACCTCCTTTTTTAAGGCGAAGAAGTCCCCAGAAAGTGAAGAAAAGTGACGCTTCCATCCCCATCGCCAGTGCTCCATTTGCAATAATAAGAGCACTATATATTTTATCCATGTCGCCACTGTGAACTATAATCGTAGTTTTGTCGGACATGGTCATTTCCTCCTCTACCTTTGTATCCTGATCTTCCAGACCCCGTCTTTCTCCTGAATCTCTAAGAGCTCCAGCCCCAAAGCTTCAACGGCCATGGGTATTTCTTTTTTAGAAGCAGGATGAGTCCCGACAACCTCGACTATATCATTTTCTTTTGCTTTCATCAAGGCCTTGCGGGTTTCAACAAGGGGTACCGGGCATGTTTCACCCGTACAGTCCACTCTTATCAAAGTCATTATGTATCGCTCCTATACGTAGCGCGGGTTTTTAAACCCGCAAATTATCGTGTATAAACCACGTAGCGCGGGTTTTTAAACCCGCTAATATATCGTATTTCAATCTTGGGCAGGCACCATATATGGGCAAGCCTGAAGACCCCCGCTACTTATAACATGTCCTGACAATGAAGTTAAAAAGTTTGTTTGGCAAGGATTATAATATCCTATAAAAACATCCACATTTAAAAACATGGATGCTTCTTTATTATTAAATAATTCAAACCCTGCATGAAGAGCTGATTCTTACTTCTTCCCTTTCATGCCGGTTGCAATATTCTTGCCAACTTCATACACGCCTTCGGCGATGCCTTCAACTGCTCCGACAACACCGCTGACTATTCCTTTACCGGATTCGTAGCCAACTTTCCAGCCTGTCTTTAATCCGGTTGCAGACCCGATTATCGAACCTTCCGTAGCATTCTGGAAAGCAACCTCGGTCTTCGTGCCTTTGTTGTCTTCAAGAGCCTTGCCAATCTTTGCTTCCATATCATCTGTCATCTTGTCGTAAGCTTCCGATTTGCCACCTATATATGTGGTGATTCCGCTCAATGCAAGTCCCGCTCCTCCACCGATGAAAGCTCCAAGGACTCCGCCTACGAGAAAGCCTACACTAGCTCCTGCGATCATATTCTGAGCGAACATCGCAACATGGAAAGAACCCTGTTCACCTTCACCTTTGTATTCGGTTACTCCCTCATGCATTCCCTTTACAGCCCCGGGAATAACATGCAATGGAGTGGTCGCCACACCTACAACGGTTCCTGCCGCCGCTTTTATAACTTTACCGGGAAACTCGATGACTTTCTTGCCGAAACTTTTCTTTGGCTTTGAAAGAGTCACCTCGTCTGTCGGCTGTTTAATTTCCTCTGAATCTGCCTTTACAGGCGGATTCTTGGGAATATTTGATTTTGTATAATTAATTGCCCCTGTATCTCTTATCTCTGTCATTTTAATGTACCTCCTTATTTCACCGACATATAAATCAAAGACCTTTTATCCCGCCTGCTATACCCTTGATAATGCCCTTACCGGCGTCAAATACGCCGTCAACAACACCTTTGCCAACCTGATATCCTTCCTTAAAACCTTCCCTTACTCCTGCGCCGGTTCCGGTCATTGTGCCTTCGATACCGTCTCGGAAAGTTTCATATACAACCTTTTCACGATCTCCATATTCATCAGGCTTATTCTTATATACATTATCGGACTGGGCGTGCTTTACTGCATCCGTAATACCTTGGGCGAATTCTTCGTCCGCATCGGTGTGTTTGGAAATCTTACCCATTATTATTCCTGTGAGAAGTCCCGCTCCCGCGCCGATTCCGGCTCCCAGGGGACCGCCCATCATTAAGCCTACTCCTGCACCTGCCAGAGTGGTCTCGATTCCTCTTATTATATTGTGAGCGCCTGCATCTGCTTCCTCGTCTTCCGTGCCGCCGACGATCGTTCCCTGTATCGCTCCGTCAACTACGCCAAGCGCGCTTCCTGTCAATCCTGTCGCCGTCCCTACAACGCCACGGGCTACTTTCCTTGGGACCGATAGGATTGCGTTCAGAACCTTCTTGCCGAAGCTCTTTGTCTGACCCTCATCGGGTTTCGTCGCTTCATCTTTTTCGTATGTGCCTGCCAGCGCTCCGACAAATCCCTTGGTTCCCTCGATTGCTCCGGAAACGATTCCTGCTCCGTATGATGTGCCTTGTTTAAAACCTTGCACACTACCGTGGATTGTTCCGACAACAGCTCCCTCGGTGAAATTCAGGGTTGTATCTCTTACTTTGGATTCCGAAGGCTCGTTATCCGAGACCGCCGCTTTTGCCTTGTCGCCAACATGCTCACCGATTTTTTCCATCGAACCGGATGTACCGGAAAGAATTGCCATAACCAGCCCGACAACTCCACCGACGATTCCACCGACAATAGGGGTCGCCAGCATTGCGCCTGCAGTTGCACCAATTCCTACATAAGCCGCTCCGGACATCAATCCGTGAGGACCCTCGGCAGAGCTTGCTCTACCTTTTACACCGGCGACTCCTCCACCGAAGAGTCCGCCGACAGCATTAGCCGCCGTTGTAACCAGACCCACCGGGGACCCGATTACCTTCTCAATAACCTTCCTGGGAAGGCTGATGTTTTTCTGGATTTCTACCATATCTTTTGGCTCAGCTTGAACCGCTGATTCCTTTTTGTCAACTGTTTTAGTTGGAAGGTTTGCGTATTGTTTGTCTGCTCCTCCAACTGCTCCTAATCCTGACATTTTTGCACCTCCGCTGATTTATCTTGATTCTTAAAAAATATTATTTCCAATTTGGTTAACTCATTATAACAGAACATGACTTATTCGTTAAGACTTTTCATGTTAATAAGATGTTAACAGATGGAAGAAATGGATAAAGGATGCCGGATGTGTTTTTTTAACGCGGAGAACGCAGAGGACGCAGAGATTTTGCAGAGGGAATTGAGAGGTCGGATCCCATTTCTCGTTTCTCACCTCTCACCTCTCAATGTGTAGGAGGGATGTCCTCATCCCGATAAATAGAGGCCGGATGCCGGAGATTTTTCACCGCAAAGATCGCGGAGTCCGCGGAGGAAAAACATTGATTTCTCTGTATCCTCTGTGCCCTCTGTGGTAAAAAATCAACTATCAATAGACGGGACTTTGAGATTTTTCGATCCCCTCTTGTTCCCGCCTCCCGCCTCTCGCCTCCCGTTTCCCAACATGTTGCAGGGAATGGATGACTCAGGAAGAAGTTTAATTTGACTTTATATAATATTGGAGGAATTTACATGAGAAATCTCAAGTTAAAAATAATTCTGTTAATAGTCGGCTTGTTAATAATAACTCTTGTTTCACAGGCATGGTGCTCAGAGGATGTTCTCAAATTTTACGGGCCGAAGCCAAACTATGGTGGTCCCGGGGAAACTGTGGACCTCCGGGGTGACGGCTTCGGAGCTACAATGGGCAAATCGAATGTGTTTTTTGGATCGGTTAAAGCTGATGTAATATCCTGGAGTCACAATGAGATTTCAGTCTTAGTGCCAAATAATGTTAGCCCGGATGAGATAAAAGAGGTTAAAAAGCGAAGGCGAATGAAAAAACTTCTTCCTGTACATGTTTACATTGAAGGCTCTGGAAAAAGTGAGATAAAGTATTTTGATATTTTGCCCCGGATTGGAAGAATTTCCCCAAATAACGGTGGACCCGGAGAAAAAATTACAATAAAAGGAAAAAATTTCGGCAACTATATCGATATTGGTAAAGTATTTGTGGGGACAACAGAGGCGAAGGTGGAAAAATGGACAAAAAAAAGCATCACCTGCACATTGCCCTCATCCGTCAACCCCGATAAAATTCACACTAACAGAAGAAAAAGAAGAAAAATCGATGTGTATGTCCATGTGGCAAAGTTAAAAGGTCCCGGCAAGGAATTCGGATGGGACCCGCATATATCGAGTGTTTATCCTAAAAAAGCAGGGCCCGGGACAAAGGTTGAAATAAGTGGAAGGAATTTTGGCATACTTTTATCATCGGTAAAAGTTGTCTTTGGATCGATTCAAACGAAGCCATACTCACTTGAAGAGAATTTGATTTGCGTAAATGTGCCTAAAAATATATCGGGTGATGATTTGAAAGACGGCACTTTGCCGGTAAGAGTCGTCGTGGGCGGCGTTAATTCTAACGAGAAATCGATTGTTCCCGGACCCGAGATAACGAAAGTCCATCCTCGCCGATCAAAAGGTGGAGTAATAATAATCATGGGGTCAAACTTCGGCTATCATCAAAAGGGAAATCGAGTTGTATTTATTACCGAGGCAAAAGATGTTCCCGGCAAATTCGAAGCAAAGATAATCGACTGGACCCAGGAAGAGATAAAGGTCGAAATTCCCTCCGAGAAGAATCCGACGGGTGAGGATGTTATTTACAAGGTAAAGATTTACTCCGGAGATTTGAATTCCAATGAGAAAGAGCATAGATATCAGAGTCACATAAGGAAAGAGACAAAGGAAAAAATTGAAGAGATAAAGTCTGATAGGGAAGTAGAAAAGAAGAAAAAGGAAACCCCAAAAAAGGGAAAGTGATATTCCCGGGGTTGAGAAATCCCTCATGTAATTCCGATGAAACTGTCGATAAAGGTGTTTTCACCACTTGTACAACAATAATTTTGTCAAGTTAAAGGTAAAAATAGATCTATGTGGAAATGAAAAAAAGCGGTGATTGCTTCACCGTTTTTTTATATCGAATATTTGTTCTATTAGTTTTAAAAGGAGGAATTTATATATGTTAGCAAGTCAGAAAGTACTGAAAAACACTATTCAAAGATGCAAAGAGCGGGATATAATTGTTCCCACTTATGAGCAAATGAGAAATCCCGACAAGATTCCCGGTAAAATCAAGGAAGAACTGAAAAACATCGGACTCTGGGATTTACACCCCCGGAATCTTTTCAGGATTTCCTGGAAGAATGAGCCTGTAAAATTCGGTGGAAGATACGGAGGCGTTAATTACCTGGAGCTTCCAAAAGAGTTGACAGGTGTGAATGCGAGAATTTTTGTACTCGTGGGCAAATTCTTTCCCACGGGATCTCACAAAGTTGGCGCCACATTCGGTCCCCTCGTGGAAAAGCTTATCAGCGGAGAACTCGATCCCACCACCCAGAAGGCTCTGTGGCCTTCAACAGGGAATTATTGCAGGGGCGGCGCATATGACGCACACCTTCTCGCCTGCCCGTCAATCGCCGTGTTACCCGAGGGTATGTCAAAAGAGAGATTTGAGTGGCTCAAAAAAGTGGGATCCGAGATATACGGCACTCCAGGCTGTGAGTCCAACGTTAAGGAAGTATATGACAAGACAAAAGAATTAAAAGAAGCAAGGCCAGATGAAATTGTCGTCCTCAATCAGTTCTCCGAGTTCGGCAACCCAATATGGCATTATGCCGTTACGGGACCGGCGATGGAAGAGGTGTTCAACAAGGAGAAGAAAGAGAACCAGAAGTTCAGGGCTCTGTTCCTCACCCAGGGATCTGCGGGAACACTTGGCTGCGCCGATTATCTCAGGGAAGTCTATCCCACAATGAAGGTTTGCGCCGGTGAAGCGATGCAATGTCCCACATTACTTTACAACGGATACGGCGGACACAGGATCGAGGGAATCGGCGACAAGCATGTGCCCTGGGTTCACAACATCAGGAATATGGATATGGTTGCGGATATTGACGATGAAGCCTGCATGCGTATGATCAGACTATTCAATGAGCCGGAGGGCAGAAAATATCTGAAGAAAATGGGAATAAACCCCGATATCGTCGAGAAACTTAACCTGTTTGGAATATCATCCGCGGCAAACATCATCGGCACGATAAAAATGGCGAAGTACTACGAGATGAATGAAGACGATGTTCTCTTCACAATCGCTACAGACTCGATGGAGCTTTACGGATCCAGAATTCAGGAGCTGAGAGACGAATTCGGCGAATATACCGAGATCGAAGCGGCGAAAGATTTCGAAACATGCCTGATGAATATCGGTGTTGACTGGATGCTGGAGCTTTCATACTGGGATAAAAAAAGAATGCACAACCTCAAATATTTCACATGGATCGAGCAGCAGGGCAAGACAGTTGAGGAGCTTGATCGCCAGTGGTATGATGATAATTACTGGAGTGAAAAATTCAATTCATACAAGGAATGGGATAAGCATATAGATGAGTTCAACGAGCAAACCGGACTGCTCAAACAACTTGTGAATGCATAAAAATACTATATTGAAATAAGCTTAATTACCCCGGGAGATGTGCAATGCTTCTCCTGGGGTAATGGCTTTTAGCTTAAACGTAGCGCGGGTTTTTAAACCCGCAAAAAAAACCTCGTAACGTAGCGCGGATCTTTAGACCCGCAAATATATTGTGTTTCAATCCTTGCGAAACCTGCGGTGAAAAAATAATATAATGATAAAAGACACAAACAAATCAACGACCAATCAGGCATTTCTCTGTGAAATATTCTCCTCCATATCCGGGGAAGGCTTATTTTGCGGACTTCGTCAACTTTTCGTCAGGCTTGCAGGATGCAACATATCCTGCAGTTTTTGCGACGCGTCGGAGACACAGTCAATTCCGGAGAGATTCCGTGTTGAGACAAAACCCGGAACTCCTGAATATGAAACATTCCCCAACCCTGTTTCAATTGACAGGTTTCTTCAATTGATAAAAGATTTTAACAAATTCCCTCATCATTCCATATCTTTCACCGGCGGTGAGCCTCTTTTGCAGGTGGGTTTTCTCGCATCAATCTTTCCCATATTAAAAGAATCGGGACATACAATCTACCTCGAGACAAACGGAACCTTACCAGGTAATCTAAAAAAAGTTCTTCCTTACATAGACATAATTGCCATGGATATAAAACTCCCATCAATATCCGGGATTGAAAATCAATTGGAGAATCACCGGGAGTTTATCTCAACGGCTTGGAACGAGAAATACCGCCACAGCTCGGGACTTGTTTCTGAAGACCGTTTCTTCATCAAGATTGTGATCGGAGATAATCTTGATACTGCTGAGTTGGACAGGGCATGTGAAATGATTGCCGGGTTTTCTCCCGATATTCCATTAATCCTGCAACCCATGACAGATCCCGACGGAAGAATTCACCCGGAGGGAGCGACATGTATCTCCCTGCAGGATCGGGCGCTCGGGTTTTTAAGAGATGTGCGTGTAATACCTCAGTTACACAAGATCCTGGGTGGAATATTGTAATTAAGTAACGATTCAGCTTCTATTGTTTTTTACCGCAAAGCACGCTGAGTACGCAGAGAATTCTCCGGTTTATCTCCGTGATCTCTGCGACCTCTGCGGTGAATATTAACTAATTAAAAAACTTGCCTAATTTTCTATTTAAGGATAGAATATAACAAAGATAAAATCGGAGGAAATCCGTGACAGGATATTTAAAAGGCGGAAGAAAACCTAAAAATTACAACTACCTGACTTTTAAAATTATCATTTCAATTTCAAATAAGGGAAAGATCAGACTTTTGAAAAGCCTTGAGAAGCTGTTGCTCAAGGGAGTGATGTATAGACCCGTTCCCGAGTGTCAGGTTCCCGTTGAATTCGTTCGTATTTTTTCCGGGAAAAAGTTTTCGAATATTCTATCCGTATGGTTCGGTCATATTACCCATAGAAGGAAATTTGCCGGTCTTCTTTTAAATTTATGCAGGGTGAAATTCAACTAAATTGTGTTTAATATAAATAAGCTAAAAGGACATAATAGAAATAGGAAGCTACTTGAGCGTTTATACCGGGAGGGAAGCGCCTCCGGTGCTTATTTATTTTCGGGAATGGATGCAATAGGCAAGAAACTTACCGCACTGTGGTTCTCCCAATTTATTAATTGTCCTGAAGAGAATCCCCCATGCGGAAATTGTTTATCCTGTCGAAAAATTGACAAAAATATCCATCCTGATATCAAGATAATCTCAAGAAGAGAAGACAAGACAGTTATCACTATAGACCAGATTCGCGAGGAGCTTATATCCGAGGCAAATTATAAACCCCATGAGGCAGCGTACAGGATTTTTATCATTGATGATGCCCATCAATTGAACGAGCAGTCTCAAAATGCCTTGTTGAAAGTGACGGAGGAGCCCGGCGATTCGATAATCATTATACTGGTTACATCCCGTCCTTCTGAGCTTATTGACACTATTGTCTCCCGTTGCAGGATACTGAGGTTTTTCCCGTTGTCTTCTTCCGAGATGGAGTCCGTATTATCCGATGCCTCCGATGTCCCCGAAGATAGAATCAAACTTGTTACCGCAACTTCGTCAGGTTCACCGGGGAAAGCAATAAGGCAGGCATGTGATAAGGATTTCTGGGAAATGAGGAAGAAGATTTTTGGTGTCCTGGAAAAACTGCCTGACGGAAGCCTGGGTGATATAATAAAATTTTGCGATGGATTTAAAATTTCACGTAGAGAAGTTGAAAAGCTGGAATCGTTTTTCGAGATTTTATTATCCTGGATTCGCGATCTGCTTTACATCCAGGAAGGACTGGAGGACGATACACTAATCAACAGGGATTTCGGGGATTCCATGAGAAAGGTTGTTTATTGCTTCCAGGCTGAAAATTTAATGTCGCTGGAGGATCTTATACTTGAGGTAAGAAAACTTGTTTTTGAAAACAATTTAAATATTCGTTTTGGCATGCAGAGAATGTTTATAAAGATTAAAGAGTATGGCTCAATATAATTACAGGAGAAGACCATGGGAAAAATTGTAGGTGTATCATTCCGCAGATGCGGTAAAATATATAAATTCGACTCGGGAGAGCTTGAGATCTACCGCGGCGATTGGGTAGTGGCAGAGACCGTGCGGGGTCTTGAGCTTGGGCAAGTTATGTATGACAAGGTAAAACAGGAAGGAAGTGAGGAGGAAAAAGAACTCACTGTTTTAAACCGGAAGGCGACGACTGAAGATTTCAAATTCATGGAGAAGAATCATTTCAAGGCGGCTGAAGCTTTCAGGGTTGGACTTGAAAAGATCCGCAAGCATGGACTTCCAATGAAACTTGTGGATGTTGAATATACACTGGATGAGAACAAGATAGTATTCTATTTCAGCGCGGATGGAAGAGTTGATTTTCGCGCATTGGTCAGAGATCTCGCCGCTATATTCAGAAAAAGGATTGAGCTTCATCAGATCGGCGTCAGGGATGTGGCGAAGATGCTGGGCGGCATAGGCCCCTGTGGCAGGACTGTTTGTTGTGCAACATTTCTGACAAATTTTAACCCGGTTTCAATTCGTATGGCCAAAGAGCAGAACCTGTCACTCAATCCTGTCAAAATATCGGGAGCATGCGGGAGACTTATGTGCTGTCTTCGTTATGAGCATGATCAATACAGGGATCTGGCGGGTGACCTCCCGGAAATCGATGCAAGTGTTACTCTCGATGAAGGTGTCGGGCGTGTGGTGGATCTCAACATTCCAAAGCAAACCGCCCTCATAGAAATGCCCAGCAAGGCCAGGCTTGAATACGAGGGATCAAGCTTCAGAAAAGTCGGTGAGGGCAGATACGAGATACATAAATCTTGTAAACCTTTTCAAAAGAAAAATCCAAATAATCCTTTTCCCGGATGAGGAATGAATGATGATTGTAAAAACAAAAACACCCACCAGAATAGATTTTGCCGGAGGAACTCTTGACCTTTATCCCCTTTACCTTTTTATGGACGGGGGAATCACCGTCAACGCCGGCCTTAATCTGTATTCCAATGTTTCTATTGAAACCGGGGATGATAATAAAATTAACATCGAATCGATTGATCTTGATGCGAGAATATCATATAAAAATATCGATGATATGACTCTCGAAGGGACGACGGGGTTTATTGAGAGAGCTGTAAAATCTTATTGTCCTTCCACGGGGATTAATGTCAAAACGAGAAATACCGCCCCAAAGGGCTCAGGATTAGGAGCATCCTCAAGTCTGTTAATGGCTTTGTCTTCCGCTCTTGTCAAATTGGCCGGAGATGAAATTGATATTCGGGAGATTATAGAACGAGGCGCGGCTATTGAAGCGGCGCATCTTGGCATTCCTACCGGAAAGCAGGATTATTATGCCGCCATGCTTGGAGGAATTCATATTCTTCATTTTGACGAGAAGGGTTGTTACCCGGAAGAAATAACTGTGGGACCGGAATTCAAGAAGGAAATACAACGGAGCCTCATTGTGACTTTTACGGGGATATCCCATTTCTCAGGAACAAATAACTGGGATATGATCAAGAAAGCTATTGACCGGACAGGCGAGACGTTTGACAGGATGTTGGAGATTAAAGAAATCGCAAAACAAACAGGAGAAGCGATAAAGAAACATGACCTTGAAAAAATCGGGGTTCTGATTGGAAATGAGTGGGAATGCAGAAAGCGTCTGGCCCCGGGCATTTCGAACTTCTTCATAGATACGGCCATCGAAAACGCGCGGCAAGCCGGCGCCTGGGGTTCAAAACTATGTGGAGCCGGTGGAGGTGGATGCATGATAACCCTTACCCCGCCGGAAAAGAAGAAAGATGTCATGGAAGCTCTGCTTGAATCAGGGATCGATTTACTTGACGCCGATCTCGATTTTAACGGACTGGTTGTTGAAGTGGAGAACGGAAGTCGGAGGCCAGAAGCCAGAGGTCGGAGGCCGGATGCCAGATGTCGGAAGTCGGAAGTCGGAAGTCGGAGGTCGGATCTGTAGGAGGGGCGTCTCGCCCCGATAAATGGAGATCGGATAACGGATGTCGGAGGACGGATCCCGTTTCCCGCTTCTCATTTCACTTTTCCCGAAAAGCGATCTCTGCGGTGAAAAAACACTTATTCGATAATATTATGAACACCAACGAATCAAAAACACAGTCCGATCAGGGCAACGATAACAGGTTACACAGATTATTTTTTATTATTTCTATTTTGTTTTTTGTATTTTCCATCTCCCTTTATCTATATGTGTTTTTTGCGCCGGAGCCTGTAACTGTTGTCGGAGCGGAAATGAATGAATTGATTGATTCTGAGCTTTTATCCACTCCAGGGCGCGATACAGGTACAATCAAACATCCAACGGACACTGTACAATCCACGGAAAACACCGGCATAACCCAACCTCTCCAATCGCCTCCCGCCACCTTGCCGACTCAATATAAGCCATTTGTAGTGAAATCCCCTGAAATGAAAATAAAGATTAACTTTGCGGATATCGAGGAAATAGCTAAACTTCCCGGCATAGGACCGAAGAAAGCGGCAAATATAATAAATTACAGGAAGCGGCATGGAAGCTTTACAAAGAAAAAAGATATAATGTCCGTCCCGGGGATTGGCGAGAAAATATACGAAAATATTAAGGACAAAATCGTACTATGGTGACAGTTTCTTCCGGGTATTGCGGGACGATCGCTCATTTGCCTCTCAATAACACAAATTCCTTTATATAATCAATGAGATCCTCCCTGAAGCGGGGTCCCATGTTCAGCAGAATTTCCGGGTTTCTTTGAGAAAGGATTTCGAAAAGAACAAACTCTCTGAGGAAAAACCTGTACTGTATTCTCTCGAGTCTCTCCAATATTGGATCTTTTCCGGATTTTCCATGAAGACGGAATGTATTATAAGCCCAAGTCATATTCCTGATGCATTCAATCTCCTCCCGGGGGAGCAGTCGATATTCCGTCAATCCTGTCTTTTCGTGGAAAAATTGGGAATCATATCTCCATACCGCCTTGGTAAAAGAGTACGGCATCCATCTTGTGCGCTCAGTGTCGTCAAAATATATACGTACCTTGCCGTTATCAAGTTTCTGAAAAGAATAAAGTGGGACGAACTGCAATCTGTATGTGGAAAACCTCATTTCTTTACCGAGATCCTCCAGGGCATTCCAGGCATCGCTGTAATTCCTGTTGTAAATTATGGACAGTATATAATTATCCAGCGCTTTTTCCGGTTTCTCCCTTTTTCGATAGCAATCACCCCTGCGCTTGTATGCCATGAAATCTATGGGATTCTTTTTTATCGCTATATCAAACTGCTTTAGCGCCGCCCGGTATCTGCCCCGGTTGAAATAAATCATTCCTTTTAAAACATCAATCCTTGAATAATCTGGATCCCTTGTTTGCGCTCTGTCCAGTTTTTCCATCGCCCTGTCGTAATATTTTTGTGACATAAGCTTTTCTGCCGTTTCTAACAAACTTATGACTTCTTTAGTGGGCTTGTGGATTTCGACTATATTTTCCCCGCCCTTCTCCACAAGTTTCTGATCCGGGTTAGATTCCCGATATTTCGACAATAGCTTGTCCGTTTCAATTTTCTTGTCGAAATGGGTCATATGATAATCGAAATTTCCCGATTCCTTAACTATGTCAACAATATCAGCAAAATGCGTCCATTCTTCCGGGAATGAGGACGTGGTTAAAAGCACAAAAAAAAGTAGCGATAATATTAATATTGATTTACTTTGTATAAATCTACTATGTCTCATCGGATCATCCTTAATCGTATTATTGTTGATTTTTTTGTTCTATTCAAATGGAAAATGCCCTTCTATTTAAAAAGCTAAAACCTCGCAGCTAAAACCTCGTAGTCAAAACCTCGTAGCCAAAACCTCGTAGCTCAAACCTCGTAGCTCAAACCTTTAGGTTTGCCGCCAATCTTTGTGGTAAATAAATATAACATGCATTGAAATAGATAATTGATTGTGATAAAATTAACTATCTTTTTATTCTCTAAAAAAAATAATTCAGGAGGTAATTCGATGAAGAAATATTCCGCAATACTATTCTTTACAGCCATCATAGTATGGATCATATTGGCAGTAACAGGATGCACCGGTGGCAGCAGCGGAGACGGAGGCAGTGTTATTACTCCCACTCCCAGCCCGTCCGTTACCACTACACCCACATCCACACCTACGATCACACCAACGCCAACACCAACACCAACCGTATCCGGCAATGTACATGCTCTGATTATAGGCATAGACGATTATCCCGGAACCGGCGAAGATCTGGAATACTGTGTTAACGATGCCACAGATTACAAGGGAGCGTTTGAAAACTGCAATATGTGGAGCAGAGCGAATATCACGATGTTACTTGATACCCAGGGCACAAAATCAGATATTCAAAACGCCATTACAAATGCTAAAAATACAGTGGAATCCGATGACCTTTTTGTTATGACATTCAGCGGTCACGGTACAAATATTGATGATGACGCGGCGATTATAGTCTGGGAGAATGGAAACGAAGGCTATATTACCGATGACGAATTGGCACAGTGGCTGTCGGGAATGCCATGCCCGATGGTGATATACATTGATTCCTGCAGCAGTGGCGGAATGATCGGGAAGGATCCTGTCAGGATAGTAAACGGGGTTAAATACAGGTCCCGTCTCAGAACTGATGTTCCGGGATATAACCCGTTTTTCAAGGGCACATTCAACCCCTCTGCGTATCTTGATCGCGGACTGGAGAGTGTGAACAGGATTGTCGTGCTTACGGCAACAGCAGATGAAGAAATCGCCGATGAGAACTCCGAGCTTCAGAACGGCCTCTTTACATACTATACCGTGCAGGGACTTGGCTCCGGAAGCGGAATGGGACCGGCGGACGCAAACAACAGTGGAAGTATTACCGCGGTGGAGACTTTCAATTATTGCAGTCCCAGGGTCGTTGATTATTCGGAAGGAGACCAGAATCCACAGATTGCCGATAACTATCCGTCCATTGAAAACCCCGACGGAAGTTTGGTTGTGAAGGAGTAGGGAAAGGGCGTCGAAAAAATATGTACTAACCACGAAGACACGAAGTGCGCGAAGAACTTAGAATCAAAAAAACTTTGTACCCTCTGTGTTCTCCGTGCCTTCGTGGTGAATTAAACATTCCTCATAACCCTCACTTCCGACATCCATTATCCGTTTATCGGGATGGGACATCCCTCCTACAGATCTGACATCCGACTTCCGTTTATCGGGACGGGGACGTCCCTCCTACAGATCTGACATCCGACTTCCGTTTATCGGGACGGGGACGTCCCTCCTACAGATCTGACATCCGACTTCCGTTTATCGGGACGGGGACGTCCCTCCTACAATTCCGACCTCCGTCATCCGTCATCCGCGATCCGTAATCCACAATCCTTATTTCCTTAGAGGTAGTATTCCTACTTTCCTCACTCTTCAATCCTGAATATCGCCTCGTTACTTCTTCCGCCGACATCGGGGATATACATTAAATCAGCCGTTGTCGGGAGCGCCCTGTATTTACCGGGGGTCTCGGCGCGAAGGCGGTATTTCAGTACTTTTTTACCTTTCCAGAAATATGAGGCAAAGAATACCACTTTTTCATCGCGGTATTCTCTCTGGGCATACCACCAACTCCAGTATCCACGTTCTTTTTCCTTGACGGCCTCGCAACCGGCAGGCTTCATATCCTCGATTATCACATACTCGTTGTTTGTGTCGGTCTGAAGTGTTATCCGGACCTCCACTATATCCTGGGGTTTCAAAACAATAGGCTTCGACATATCAAGGGGGATAAGCTTCTCATCACTTCTTACCGACGGTCGATAGGGCCCCTTGCTTTTCTTTGCCGGTTTTTTCACATCTTTACTTTTTTTCGTCACGAGGAAATATTGCCGTCCGACTTCTATTCCATTGTCGGCGGCCTTTATCATATCAGCTCTTGTATAGCTTGTAAGAGTTGCCGAGCAATAAACCCGACCCACTCCTTTTTTCTGAACGAGTATTCTGTTCTCGCCTTCCCGGAGTTTTTCTCCCGGAATTTCGACGATAACTCCACTCTTTGCAATATCAGCTTTCGTGAAGTTCATCGACTTAATCTCTTTACCGTTGACTGTGAGAACGGCATTGAATTCCGCATTGAATTCCTTCGTCATTTTCACATAATCAATCAGCGCAAGCACCGCCGCCGCCGTGTCCTTCGTGGAATACCATCCGAATCCCCTGCGGGAGATAGTCAGGTATCTCACACCCTTTTCAACGAGTGGGCTGTTCGGTTTTATCAGGAGAAACGCCTTGATTACGTATGCGGTGGTCTCCACGGGGTTATCAGTCCAGCTTCGCGACCCCTTGCCTTTCCAGAATGCAACGGTTCCCTTTTCCGAGACTGTCTTCTCAAGAGAATGCAGAACCGTCTCGGCGCTGTTCTTCTCGCCGGCATTGTAGAGGGAGATTGCAAGAATAGCTCTGGAATAATTATCAAGCTTTGGATACATGTCGAAAAGAATCCTCAACTTCTTCTTGTCATGAACACCCGCATCAGACATCGCAAAGAGCATATAAGCTTTAGTGTTAAGCTCTTTTGTTTTATCGTAGTTTTTCTGGAGCCACTTTATGCCGGATTGTAAGACATCTTCTCTTACCTTGTATCCCGCCTTCTTCGCCAGGGACAATCCATATACAACATAAGCGGTCATAAAGGGCTGTGAATTGTCATTTTTCCACCATCCCCATCCGCCGTCGGAATGGTGATAGTCGTAGATCCGGTCAAATCCCTTTTTCATCATTTTCGGAAGCTCTTTTTCAAGCTTCTTGTTTTTCAAGCCGAATTCTTTGAGCGAAGACTGGACGATGGCGTTGGGAATGAATCTGCTCATTGTCTGCTCCACGCAACCGTACGGGTAGGCGGCAAGGTATTCCAGCGCGTTAATCAGCGTCCCTGCAAGTGAGGGCGAGATGACAATCTTCAATTTTGTCGAGTGTCTCACCGTGTTCCCGGGAAGATTCAGGGAAAGCAGGAGCTTGTCTTCCGAGCTTCCCGCCGCCGCACTGACTTCTTTTACGCCATGGGGAATGACGGGCATCTTCAATGCCATTGCATCAGATTCAACTGTTGTGCGTGCCTTTACTGTGAATTTCGCTTGTCCCGATTTCTCAGCCCGGATAGTCCACTCGATCCTCTTCTTTCCATTCCGCTCAATCTTGACAATGGACTTTTGCGGGCTTTCCAGTTTTACGCCCTTAACAAAAAGCTCAACATGCGCTTCCACGGGCTTGTCAAGATAGTTGTGAACGATACCCGATATCGTCGTCGTGTCCCTCTCTACAAGGAATCTAGGCGTTATCAGGCGTACGAGAAGATCCTTGGTAACAATGACCTTGTGTGTGGTTTGACCCACTTCCGTCTTTTTGCTCGCCGCTCTGGCAGTCGCCCTCCAAGTAGTCAGGCTGTCGGGGAGCTTTGCAACGACGGTGGCTTTTCCCTCATGGTTTGTGATTATGTCCGGTCTGAAAAAGCATGTGTCAGGGAAAAACTCCCTCACAAATTCAGGCTCAACAAGGTCTTTCTCATCATCACCACCGCCGTTTCTGGGTTCGGAAGCTTTCTTTCGTTTGGGGGCGCTGCTTGCAGCCGGTGGTGACGCCGGAACCTCTGAAAGTGTGTCTATACCAAAGTAATTGTAATACCGGCTGACATAAGACGAATTTGTCCTTACATGGTTATATCGATTTCCGAAGAAGAATTTCTGGATGTTCGGCGTGTTGTCGGGAGAAACGGCATATATCGACTCGTCAGCGATTCCCATCGTCACCTGGCATGAAACCGGTGTGCCGTCTTCCTTTTTTGTTGTGATTGTATAAGACGCCGCTTCCCTGGGTCTGTATTTCTTCTTATTGCTCTTCACGGTAACATTCAGGAACTTGTCTTTGGCGGGAATGATGATTTTTTTCGTGCTATGATAAAATTTATTGTTTTTCCAGAACGCCACGGAAACATACACATTTGGCGCATACTTCGGTTTCGCCTTAAACTCCATAAGCTTCATCGGGTTCTCGAAACGGAGGAGTCTTTTCTCGTAAATGTTGTCTCCCTCTATGGTGACAATCGCCGTCGTATCCTTCTCGGGGCTCATTATCATCAACTTCACGGTGTCGCCGTAATTGTAGAACGATTTATCAGGCTTTATGGTAATTGACGATGTGGGCCTGTACCAATAGTGGCCTGTGTCTTTGGCGACATAGTAGCTTGTTACTCCGGTAATTTTATTCCCAAGGGAGTCCGTTGCGGTTGCGGTTACATTGAAATATCCTATATGATCAGGCGTGAATTCATATACGCCTTTTCCGTTGCTTTGGGTCTCAATCGTCTTTTCCTTGATGGTTGTCCTGAGGTATTTTCTCTTTTTCCACTCAAGCTTTTCGAATTTGAGATTAACTTTTACACTCTTTGGCTTTCCATAAAAATCTTTCGTTGAGATATTAATCTTCGTCTTGTCGGAGGGGTAATAGAAATACTTTTCCGTATTCATGCTGATATAAAACTGTCCCATAGTTGCGATAACGGATCCGGCTCCCGTTACCTGCCTCCTGCTCTCGTCAACCATATTGACACGCAGGGAATATCTGACATTACGTTTCAAATCTGGGATTTTGTATTCAATCACGGCCCGTCCCTTTTCATCCGTCTTTCCTTTGCCCGTTTTCACAGTCTTTCCGCCGTAAGAATAGTAAGGTGTCCCCTCCCACCAGTAGCGGGAATAATAGGGATAAAAATTGTACTGATAAAGCGTATATGTGAATTCGGTGTTTGACACGGGCGCGCCGAAGTAGTATTTTGCCGATACATCAAATTTGACTTTCTCCCCCTGGATTTTAAACTTCTTATCAGGCTTTACAGTAATCTCATACTCGGGTTTTCTATACTCCTCCACCTTGAAATGACCATATTGAGAATGACCTTTGTATGTGACATAAACATAATATGTGCCTAACGGCGGCTCTTCGCTCAGTTTTATCGATCCGGAAATGCCTCCAAAATTATCGGTTGCAATTTCCTTCTCGAAAACTTTCCCGCCGCGGGGATCCGTTATCTTGATCTTCACTTTTTCTTGAGCTATTGGGTGAAGAATACTGTCTTTCTCCTCCCTGAGAACACCCTTGAAATAAACTAATTGATTCGGGCGATATACAGGGCGGTCGGTGAATATGTACGCCTTGAACACGACCCTGCCCTTGCTAATGCTTGTGGAACAGAGGGCGACCTCGTCATCCTTATAAGCTATAATTGCAAAATCTTTGTTATTGGGCAGCTTGGCAGGAATCAGACTGCGACTGAACATAAACATTCCATTATCATCAGTCTTACCCAACGGATAAAATGATTTATCATCCCTGACGGCGACTTCCATCCCTGGCATCGGTGCGCTGGTCTTCTTGTCCTGGGCATATAAAAGGATGTTTTCTCCAACTGACTTTACAATAATACCCGCTCTGGATATATGGAAATGTCCCATTGCCTTTTTCTTGCCAAATTCAAGCGTTGCCATGTAATATCCGGGTTTGAGACCGTCTATCTTGATCTTCTTTAACTCCGTCTTCCAATAACTTGCGGATTTCTTGTATTCAACATGTCCCTTGAAAGAACGAACCGGTTTGGTTAAAAGCTTTTTCTCTATCCTGGATTTTTTCAGTATATCCTCGTTTACATGAAAAAGTGTTACGGTGTAAGGGAATTTCATCTGCTTTGCAAATTTCATGCCAACTTCAAACCTCAATGATAACTCGACATCATCCCCCGGGTAAAGGTTCGGATTTGCAACCCATATACGGGGATAATAACTGATACCTCGCCTTGCAACTGCCGCTGTGGCGAAAATCAGAAAGATGAGAGGTAAGATAAGAAATACTTTCCAGTGTTTTTTCAGCATAACCGGTCGCCCCTTTTTTTGAGATTAAGCTTAATTAAAAATATTAATACTACAAATCTATACTTTAATAAACCATGAATATTCCCTTTTGTATCTAATGGAAATGGGAAATGAGAAGCGGGAAACGGGATCCGTCCTCTATTCCTTTCCGGGTTTTATATCATCGTAATAATTCCTTATCAAATCCTTGTACTGCGCCGGAATCTTCTCTCTTTTTAACGCAGACTCACCAATGGTTCTATATTTTGCATATCTCTCTTCTGCGCCGACCCGTGCCTTGTCGCCAATTCTGGGCGCACCTCTCTTTTTTGTGCGGAGGCTCTTGATAACAGGTCCGTCGCTGAGCTTTCCCCTCACCTTGCCGGTTCCTTTTTTGAATTCATCCCGCTCGGGCTTATATAATCTCTCGTATATAGACTTCATATCGGGCGATTTGTCACTATGCCGTTTCGTATATTTGTTATCGAATTCTCCGTCAGGCTTTCTCTCCTTGTTGGTGGAGGATCGACCGAAATCAGCCGGGAATTTGCCATTGATTACTCTCATTTTTCTCTTCGGGAGTCCGTCGGATAATTGCCTCCCCGATATCATATTCTTGCTGTCCTGCAATTGTCTGGCCATATCCTGAAGCCCCTGCATATCCTCAAGCTCCCTCTGCCTCTGTTGAAATTGATCCGCCGCCTGCGTCAAGCTTTTAGCCGCCTTGTCGCACTGGCCTTTTTTTATATCATTCATCGCTTTTTCGATGTTATCCGTTTTCATACCGGCTTTTTTCATCGCAAGCTTGATCTTCTCAAGTTTTTTTACCAGCTTCTTCCGTTCTGCATCGGAAAGATTTCCCTGTTTCAGCTTTTTTGCAATCTCCTGCATTTTTCTTGAAAGCCTGTTGAATGCACTCTTTTCGCTTTCTTTTTGTTCAGATTTTCCTGACATTAACGAACGGCGGAGCTGCTCTTCCATCTTCTCAAGCTCTTCTTTTTTTTGCATCTCCTTTGCCAGAGTATCTTTTACCTTTGATATTTTGGCAAGAGCTTTTCTCTTTGTAATGTCAGATTTACTTAACTCTTTTGAAAGCTTCTTCATATCCTGTGACGATTTTTTCAAATGTTTCAATGAAGCAGGAGTCCGGGGCTTCTTTTTATCAAGCTTCCTTGCGGCGTTTTCAATCTTCTTCGCCTCTGTATGAATTGTCTTTACAACCTTGGGATCAACCTTAGGCTTTATAAGGGAAAGAGGGGGGATCCAGATGAATGCTACTAATAAAACTGTCGCTACAGACAACCTTTTAACTTGCTTCTTCCATATATATGGGAATACATCGGGCGTGGATATTTTCTCGGCTTCTCTTGCGGTATCTCTCAAAAGAGCACGAAACATGGGGGTCCTGACGCGGTTGTCCTCTATCCATTCCAGCGCGGTGGAAAGCTTTTCCTTCAAACGGAGCACCTCATCGCTTTTCAGGGAGATTTCCATGAGGGATACTTTTCTTGTAAAATGATAAATCAACCCCGCGATAACACTCACACATATTGGAATAGCGAAGAAATAGTAAAACTCAAGGTATAAACCTGTAATCTTCACAAACAGAATATAAAAGGAGGCGGCGATAATTCCAAATAAAAGAGATATACACAGGGTTCTCAACCCGGCTGTAAATCTATATCTACGCCGCAAATCGCGAATTTTTTGTAATATAATCGATTCTTCCATTATTTTGAAATCCTGCCTATCCCTTTATAACACAATAGTACCGTTTCTCATAAGATTTATTTCCATTCTACCCGACAATGATAATTACCATACCCGACAATGATAATTACCATAATTTTAACACAAAGATAAATGAGGTTCAAAAAAAAATAAAACTGTTTTTAACGTTAACGCAAAGATCGCAGAGCCCGCAGAGGATAACCGGAATTAAATTAGGGACAGCGCCCTATTAATCGGGAAAAATGAAGAGGCATGTGAGAGGCGCAAAACGGTATCAATGCTTGTGTTGGGGCTGTGGCGAGAATGAATAAATTAGGGACAGCGCCCTAATATCGTGTTTTTCCTCCGCTTGTATTAATGGCGTAAAGCATTGATGTCACAGGGTTTCTGCAATTGCTAAAATAGGGGACACCGGCTTTTTGGTAAAGCGAGAGGCGAGAAGTGAGAAATGGGAAGTGAGAAATGGGAAAAAATCGGGATTTTGTGGTTTTTCGCTATCCTCACTTCAGTCCTCCGTACCCCTTTGTGGTCTTTGCTTCTTTGCGGTTTATATTACAATTAGTCCATTAAATTGGGGACAGCGCCCTATTTTTCGGGAAAAATGAAGAGGCAAGTGAGAGGCGCAAAACGGTATCAATGCTTGTGTTGGGGCTGTGGCGAGAATGGATAAATTAGGGACAGCGCCCTAATATCGTGTTTTTCCTCCGCTTGTATTAATGGCGTAAAGCATTGATGTCACAGGGTTTCTGCAATTGCTAAAATAGGGGACACCGGCTTTTTGGTAAAGCGAGAGGCGAGAAGTGAGAAATGGGAAGTGAGAAATGGGAAAAAATCGGGATTTTGTGGTTTTTCGCTATCCTCACTTCAGTCCTCCGTACCCCTTTGTGGTCTTTGCTTCTTTGCGGTTTATATTACAATTAATCCAATCATTTCACCCCAAAATGGAACAAGAATCCCTTTTTAGTGTACAATATATATTGAAGATATGAGGAGATACTCAGGGGATGTGATGATGTGGCGGGATTCATAAAAAAGCTATGCGATAATCCTATATTTATCAAGGATTTACAAGTAAAAAAAAGACTCGACTCAAAGAAGAAATTCAACATATCACCCGTCATAGGCTATCTGGTAATCTTGCTTCTTCCTCTTGTGGTTTACGCGGTTTCTTATCAAACTGTTTATTACCTTCATATAGCCACAATGCAATGGCTTTTTGTTACAACTTGCTTTCTGCAGGTTCTGTTTTTCTGTTATAACAGTATATTCAGCTCATACAACTTGATCTCCCGTGAAAAAGAGATGAGGACATACGGGAACCTTATATCCACAAAGGTCCCGCCGGAAGGTGTTGTTCTTGGTAAATTGTGCTTCGCGGCATTCCCTCTTATTCGAGATCTGACCATACTCTCACCGGTTTACTTTTTTACGGGCTACAAGTGCGGTTTGCCTGCATATAGTCTTATAATGTTATATATCTTCACTGTTGCTCATATTCTGTTTTTCTGTATGCTCGGGCTATATTTCTCGGCAAGGGCAAAAAATTCCAGAACATCACATAGTATGGCAATTGTATTTACAGCTATATTAATTGTATCCACACTCCTGATCGGGTGGATGCTTTTTAATCCACCGGTGAAGCTTCCGCCAAATAAATATAGATGCTCATTTGAAGACCTATATCATCCGTGTAACACCAAAGTGATGATCGCCGCCGCTGCAAATTTACTCAATCCCCTTGTGAATGTAATATCTCTTTTCCTTCTCAACAGCAATCGTCAATTATCACTGCGAATCAAGATTGTATCTCCGACTTCAATTTCTCTCTGCTGGAATGTTATGTATCCTTTTTTGTCCCTTCTTTCATATCTCATCGGCGGATGGTTTCTCTTCAGGAAAACGGCTATAAGGATTTATGAAGTTCCGGGGGAGTGAGGAGGGAAGACGGAGCTCAGAGGTCATCTGTAGGAGGGACGTCCCCGTCCCGATAAATTCTGCGACCTCCGCGAACTCTGCGGTAAAAGAATATGTTGAAAAATCATTGTTATATGGTATCATATAAATAATAATTACAAACAAGGTGATAATTATGATAGGATTAATCAAAAGCTTTAACCAAAATCCCATATATATCAAGGATCAACAGATCCAGAAAAGGCTGACATCCCGGAATAAATTATCGATACCGCCCTGGCTGGGGTATCTGACAATCCTACTGTTGCCACTTATCATGTATTCACTTTTTAGTATAAAACATCCCAGTTTTGATGTTAAGGACATGAGAAGTATCTTTATCGTCACTTGCTTCCTTCAGGTCATTTATTTTTGCTATCGGGGCGTATCTCATTCATACAACCTGATAACCCATGAAAAAGAGATGAAAACATACGGAAATCTTATTTCGACGATGATGTCTCCCCGGGAAATTGTAAAAGGCAAATTCTGGATGTCATTCTATCCCCTTGCAAAAGAGCTTACCATTTTCTTCCCCCTGTTTTTCTTTATAGGATTTCTTCTGAAAGTTTCCATACAAAGCTTGATTATGATATACATTTTTGGCTTGATTCAAATAGGATTCTTGTCAATTGTGGGATTATTCTTCTCAGCAAGGAGTAGAGATTCCATGTCCGCGAGGTCATCTGCAATCGGGACTCTCGCTTTTATGGTATTCGGAACATACCTGATTGGAATCTTGTTATCGATGGCGTCCGGATTCATAGCCGAAGCTATTAATTGTTCCTCGGGAGGAATGGGTTTTATGATAATGGCGATTCCAATTGGAATCCTGAATATATTTAATCCCGTCAGCAATACAATAGCTGCTCTACTTCCCACTTTCTCGAATTTTATTCAGAACCTCATGGATATTTCCACTAGCATGTTAATAGGCTTTGTATATCCGGTTTTTTGCATGGTCGTATATTTCTATGTGGGGATGGTTATTTTTAAAAAAACAGTTAAAAAGGTAGCAGAGTTGCCCTCATAAGCATTCTTTTCTTTTGTTCACCGCAGGCCCCGTCCCGATAATCTGTAGGAGGGACGTCCCCGTCCCGATTAATGGACGGCGGATGTTAGAAATAACTATAATCAACTTACAGAGGATTAGATAAAAAAACGTTGAAAATCCAATTGCAATAGTGTTTAAAGGAGTATTGTCCATGCATTATAAAAAAGTAAGAAACGGTTTCCTGCGGGCGTTGGAACGTCCCGCTTTGTATAACGATGTTCATGTTATTTTTGGCGGAACCGGCGCGGTTGGAGGCACAACAGCGTTTCAACTTATTCAATTATATGAGGAATTGATGCGTTATAAAAAGCCCGGGGACGAGCAGGTTCCCACTATAATCGTAACAGGTCTCAACAAAAATGAAATCCGCAAATTCACAACACGAATATTTCAATTTTGTGAAATGAAATATGGCGACCTACAGCCTGTCCGTTATCAGAAAAGAGGTTATATGACGCCATCGGGGATTTTTATCGAGCTGAAGCATTTTGCAGTAAAACCCGAAATCCCGGGGCTTTCTGATCTGACGAGAAAACCCATGAAAGATCGCATAAAGATGATCGATAAATTCCTGCAAGATAATGGTCTTTCAAAAACAAGTCCCATTGGTGAAAAAATCGCCCTTTTAAAAACAACAATTAAAGAAAAACTCGAGAGACCGTTTAAGGAATTTCTCGATAAATATATTGAAGAACGACAATTTGGCGATAATTTCAAATTTCAATCGGTTATAGCGGGGATTCCTCTCGCAAGCGTCGCCGCATATCACCTGACAAGCCTTGAGGAAATATGCAGGTTAATGGGAATAACCGACAGCAACACCGTAGGAGATATAAAAACACTTTTCCTCGAGGGAATTCGTGATGACCTCGTTGGAATCAAGGGAGTGTTGGCGAACGAGGTTCTGATCGCCCACACAACCGCAGTCGGGGGAATGTATGACGAGACACCTGACGGAAAACGCATTATCAGAATAGGCTTCGCCCACAGCGCATCCGGAGAGAGGCTAAAGCACAAACAGATATTTGCAGAGAAGCTGTCAGACCTTTATTCCGAGGGGGGAGTTGACGTTCTTGTAACCGCCGCCGCCATAGGAATTGACGGTGTTACCGCCAGAAAAACCGTTCCCGTTAAAAAGGACATATTCGCCAGGCTTGAGTCAGCGGTCAGGGAAGGCTCGCCCGTTGTTTGCGAGAGCGATCTGAAAAACAGAAGCCTTAAAACGTATCGTCCCGTTACGGTTGAGCTTGACGAAAAATCAAGCGAATCCCTCTTCTTTGAGCATGGACATGATATTATATGTGATTATGTAATACATAGCGGCGAAAACGGATTTTTCTCCATAGCCAATGCCGACGCCCTTTACAGGATAATGAAGGTGACGTCCGCAAGCGAGCTTTCCGTTGTCTTGTCCGATGTCGCCATTGCGGGGGACGATCCACTCTGCCCCTGGTTCAAGGATCATATATGTTACTACACGGAAACCGACAACAGCAGACTGCTCATGGATTTCCTTTACCAACCGCAGTTGTTTAATTCGCAGTTGAATGGGCTGGAACCCCAGGCTCTGCAGGATCTGGGATCATCAAAACATCAGGGAGAGCTTCACACGCTCAATCTTCTCATTATGCTTCATCGACTGCGCACATTGGATCTGGACAAGCTCGAGCCGGAGATTGACCTGGAGAGGTTCAATCCCAGGGAATATTTCATAAAAAATTCGAAAAGACTCACATTCGAGGAATTGATCGGGTGGGATATGCCCGCGTTACACCAGGATCTCGTTACAATGATGAGGGCGGAGGATCCGTCAGACCTATACGCGATAAATTCCCTTAAAAACCGCACTTCACCAACCAGAAACGAAGCCTGCCACAGGATTATGAAGGAGATTATCCAGGCGATATGGGCAATGCCGTCTCTGGGATCTCCCATTATATATGATTACCATGGAAAAACATATGTCAGGGTGGGTTACTATATCGCTCCCCTGGATGTTCTCATGGAAAAGAAGGACAGCATAAGTAAGCATCTTTATGAGGCATTTAAGAAATCCGGGAAAAACAGGGGGTACTATGATAAGTATGTCCAGTTCCATATCACAAACAACGGATTTATTGATCTCAGGCAGTCTGCAACAATCGTCACGGCGCGATCCCCGGAAGAGGATCTGTCGGATAAAGTAATGTTCTTTGAGTCCGAGGCGGAATTTAAAAAAGTCCTTGAGAGAATCACGCCATTTTCCTATTTCACAACAAGCGGACTCATCGCCCTAATGGCAAGGTTAAAGGGACTATTCGAACATGTAAGCAGAGCGAGTATCGAGCTTGGAACCCTGATTGACTTCAGAGCTCAGATTCCCAGAGACGACAAGGGAAATTTCCTCCTCCTCCCCGGCGCGGTAGAAGCATTCAGAATGAGCTCCGAGGGACTCGAAAAGAATACGGGGACGGAAAGAATAAGCGGATTCTGGGGATATTTCCCAAGAAAAATGGAACGGCAGGGCGTCCTTGAAAAGGTGGTTGACGCTGAGGAATTGGTTGAGGTGGGTGGATAGTTAAAATTAACCACAAAGTCACGGAGAACACAGAGGACGGGGAGTTTTTTATTTTACAGTTCTCTGTGAATTTCGTGTCTTCGTGGTGAAAAATCCCATCCGTTTATCGCGGTCAGGAAACCAGTGTTGTCCAATAAAAGAGTAATCTTGACTTTGCCTACATTGATAAAATAAGGTGTCTTCATTGTTTGTGAAATGATTGGACAAACTTATGCATTAGAACCGATGAAGAATTTAGGAGTAATAGAATCTCAGATTTCATCGAACTTTACAAGTTAAATAAAAATGTCGCCTTTGGAAAAGGCTCCTAAAAAACCCCTGCAAACCCCCACCCGCAGAGGGCTGACAGAAATAGACGGAATGTATTAGAAAAAGCTTTACGTCAAAAAAATGCTATGCTCGTTCTTGCCGGAGTTGATCCGGTAAAGCAAAGTGATCATTTTCCACTCAGGATAACAGCGTAACGGACGATTTGTTATAAAAACGGCACTTGCAAACTGTCATTCTGAGCGATAAACAAGAGAATTGCTTTAATTCGATGACTTAATGGAAGAATTGTTTTTCTTTACACTCGTGATTCACATAGCGAAGCTTGCTATAATGTAGTAGGATATTTCAGGTGGAAGTAAAAAGTGGCTA
>JAIORV010000092.1 GCA_021107945.1 Vulcanimicrobiota bacterium
CTGAAAAAAAATCGAAAATTTTCTTTCTGGGGTATTGACTTTGTTATAATAGGGATGTCCCCATCCCGATAAACGGACAATACAACCCGGAAATGTTTTTTCACCACAGAGGACACAGAGAAATAAGGAGTTTGAATAATGGAACCATTGGATCAAAGAACTCTCGAAGTCTTGGCTGATATGATTTGCCATGATGGTGGTTATTCAGATTATGGTCAAGTACATGAAATATCGAAATTCTTTAGAGCCGCAGGGATTGAATGCCCAGATTCCCCAGAATCAATCATTAAATCATCATGGGCACTTAAGCGTTTAGAAGAATTTAATAAAGATTCTTCTAAAATACAAAAAGTGATCTTGAGATTAGCAAATCCAAAAGAATATCAGGGTGATTATAAAGCTTTGGATAATTCTATTATTCGCCTTAATAAAATCCTTGCAGCGGAAGGTATGAAAGTGGCACTTGAAGGTATATCCCCTCAAATTAAATTTGTTCAACCATACATTCCGTTTCCTGCATACATTCCGTTTCCTGAAAGTAAAGAAGATGATGAAGCGTCAAGGGAGAAACATCCTGTAGGATGGGAAAACGGGATTGAGGAGCATAACCTTAATAATGAATTAGAATTATATATGGACAAGGAAGAGATTGGTGTCGGTGGATTTGGCGTTGTTTATAAGTCAACTAGGAAAGATGATGGGAAGGTCTTTGCGAAGAAGATTATTTCTGAACATTCTGATGATTATTGGAATCAGCGTTTTAGAAGAGAAATTGTCCTGCTTGAAAAGATGGATCATCCAAATATTATAAAGGTTATTGATAAGAATATTGTTCAGAAGCCATATTATTATATAATGCCCTTGTGCGAAGGAAATTTGAATGAACTAATTCCAAAGCTTAGGAACGACAAAGAAGGTCGGCAAAAAGTCAAGAATCAAATTCTACATGCTGTTGAGTATGCTCACAATCAAAAAATTATTCATAGGGATCTCAAACCTTCTAATATTCTCTTTGATAAGAATCATAACATTGTTATCTCTGATTTTGGACTTGGAAGAAAGGTGGATAGTCCGTCAACTCGAAGAACTTCAACAAATGAAGGATTTGGGACTGAATATTATACGGCTCCTGAGCAACGCAATAACGCAAAAAATGCTGATATTCGTTCGGATATTTTTTCTCTGGGCATGATAATTTATAAAATCAATACTGAAAAAGAGCCAGCAGCTCAACTTGATTTTTCCAATATTGACTCGGGAATAAAATACATTATTGAAAAATGCACTAAATATAAACCTGAAGAGAGATACCAAACAGTAAGTGAGATAAGGAAAGATTTTAAAAGTATTGCTCAAAAAACTGAAAGTAAAGAATCAAAAAAACAATATAGCAATCCTTCAAAGGAAATTATCATGAAACATGACCCCTCAGACGAAGAGATAAATGATTTCCATTTATTTCTTTTGCACCTGAGAGATGACCCTGATATTATTCATAAAGTTTTTATGTCAGCGACTCCAGGAGCCTTTGTAAAGTATCATTCAAATTATCCCGGCTTCTTAAGAAGCCTAATAAAAAATTTCACTCAAAATATAATTGAGAGTCATTGGCATTTTTACTATTGTGATAAAATTGCGCTTAAAATTAAAGATTTATTCAATGCTACAAGTGATGCAGAAATACGAATTCTTATGTTGATTTCTCTACTTGAATTGGGAGTGAATCACAATCGTTGGTTTGTAATAGATACTTTCGTCACTTTAATCGAAAGCTTAGAAAATCCCGGTGAGATTATTCAAGTTGTCGATGCGCTAGAGAGTAGCAATTCTCTAATTCATTTTAAAGATAGGTTGTTGAATGCTTCTATCCCACTTCCAATTCATCAGCTTGTTTCAGAACTGGGAAACTCCGATGAAATGCAATCTAAATAGGTTTTGTACTAAATCGTAAAAGCTTTATAAATGTTACATTACTAAGAATTATCTGAAAGGATGACATAATGATATACGTCGGTTTCTTACTCCATATTTATCAGCCCCCGAACCAGTTGGAGAGGGTTCTGGACAAGATTGTAGGTGAATGTTACAGTCCGCTGTTCGATCTCGTCAACAATAAACCCGGGGCGCGGTTTACCCTGAATTTGAACTGGTCTCTGACCGAGCTCTTGCTAAAACAGGGATATACCGACATCCTTGCAAAAATTCAAGAGGGTCTTAACAAAAACAGGTTGGAGATTACCGGGACGGCGGCATATCACGCAATATTGCCCCTGATACCCAGGGACGAGCAGATACGGCAGATCCGGGTGAATTATGAGAAAAACAGGGAGGTTTTTGGGGAATGTTATAAGCCTAAGGGTTTTTTTCCTCCCGAAATGGCGTTCGGTCATGATATAATAGAAGCAATAAAGGATGAAAAATACAAGTGGACAATAACCGACGATCAGCCCTTCAACTGCATTCATAATGAGGTTCCCTTCAATTATGTGCCTGTAATGGACGGATTGCCCGTCTTCTTGCGTTCAAACCTGTGGAGCAATAAAATAAGCATGGAAAGTCATCCCGACGGCTCGAAATTTTCGGGACGGGAAATATGCGAATGGCTCATCAATGATATGAACAACTGGTGGAAAGGGCAGGACGGTTATGTTATCATAGCAATGGACGGCGAGACATTCGGGCACCATGTAAAAGGTTACATCCAACTCTTCCTGGAGCAATTTATTGACGAGATCAAGAGGCGCAAGGATCAGATAAAAATGGTTCACATAACGAAGCTTCTAAAGAAATTTCCCAGGCATGAGAAACAGGTTCCGCCGGGAAGCTGGTCAACAAATGCGGACGACTTTTGGTCCGGCAATGTATTCCCCTTATGGAAGAACAAGTATAACGCGGCGCATCAACTGATATGGGAGCTTGTCAATCTTGCAATCGAATCCGTTCACAGGCTTGAGAGTAATCTGGACAAGAGCCTTAATTCCTGCACTCTGTGGTGGGCGGCAAAAAACCAGGATGAGATTTCACCCATCACATATACCGGTATCAAGATGCTCATCGACATTATCAAGCATGCCAACCCGTCAAAATTGAAACGAACTGCCGAAATTGAAGAAGAGTTGAGCCATGTTTTCAAAGACAAGAGAAACCTGGGAATGCTATGTGATGACAAAGTTCTGATCGAAATGGATTGGTAGAAAAATGCCGGAATATTCTGATAAAGAAAAAATATTACCGCCTCTTACCGAGGATGAAAAAATGTGGGCGGGACTGTGTTACCCGTTCTGGTTTGTATTTTCTTTCTGGACACTGAAATTTAAAAAAAAGGACGATGTTGATCTATTCGTCTATTTCCATGCCATCCAGGGACTTACATGGGGGATTATAACATCAGGAACTACACTTATTTCATTTCTTGTTATTTTTCTTGTATTCTTCAGAAAGAATGTGGGAAACCTGTCACAGGGCACCCCGGTTGATAATATGGGAAAAATGATGGGATGTGGACTGATAGCGGTGGCCGTTCTCTTCGCTGCCATGATATTCCTGATTGTTGTCATTTTTATGACCCTGAATTACGGATGGAAAGCTACATCGGGAATAATGTTCAGGATTCCTTTTGTTGGCAAGATAGCTTGGGAAAAAGTATATGAAGAGAAAAAGAGAAGAGAAGATTTATACTATGAATCAATAGGTGAAAAACCGCCCGAGCCGTCAACCGGGAGAGAGGATTTGTTTGACCCCGGAGCGCCCTTATCGCCAGAGCCCCAACTTGATTTCGAAAGGGAATCCTCCTATTCAACCACGGCAAGAGTTGACTATGAGGAAATGATGATTCAGAATCCGCCGGTGGAAAAGCTCAAATCGATTTTCTCGCAACCGGAAGAGGAAGAAGAGCTTGAAGTTCTTGTAGAAGAAGAGATAATCGAGGAAGTTATTATTCAACAAGCACCTGCTGAAGAGAGAAAACCCCTCTCTCCCCTGGAAAAACTCACACAGCTAAGGGGACAACAGGCCGAGGAAAAAACAGTTGAAAAACCTCCCACTCCAACTCTGCGGGAAGAGATGTTTCCGCCTGTGGTTAAGAAACCCAGGAAGCCCCTCTCCCCTCTGGAGCAATTGAAACTCCGTCAGCAACAGGAGAAAGCCCTGTCGGGCATCCTGGAAGTGAAACAGGAGCAGGAAGTGCCCCAGGCTCCTCCCACCGTGCCCCTTGATCCCGGACAACGCCTCTATAAAATTGAGCGTGAAATTCTGAAAATTGATTCCGATACCGACGAGGAAATTGAAGAAGAGTCTGCTATCCCACCTCCCCGTAGAACTGCATTTCTTGACCCCAGGAAGTTTCCCGGTGTTATGCAGGATTTAAGGGAGATTAAGAAAAGTTCTCGTGCCGAAGAGACCGGTAAACGAAGAATAAAGGAAATACCTCAAAAAAGATCCAAAACAGGTATGTCGCCCCTTGAACAGCTTTCCAGGAGACAAAAACAAAAAAAGAAACTTCAGCCTGTTATGTCCGAGGAGGAAAAGAGCATCAGAACGAAGGCGATGTTAGAGAGAATGAAGAAGAAACAAGGGAATGCGAATTTTCAAAAGGAAGATGAGGATGAAATCTTCTGATGGGATCCCCGGAGACTGAAAAGAAAAAAGAGAGCTTTATATCCAGATACTGGCATGTTTTTCTTATATCTGCAATTCTGATTTTGTTCGCCTTGCAGAATTACAATTTCATTTCTAAAAACACCGCACCACCTTATGCAGACTCCACCCACCACCTCACGCTTGCCAGGAAATATCACAGTTTCATTTTTGAGAAAAACTTCGACATTAGAAATGCTCCGTTACACCAGAAATACCCACCGCTGAAATACGTTGTCGCCTCCGTTTTCATGGCGATATTCGGCGTCTCAATCCAATCGGCGATGTGGAGCTATTTTCTTTACGTGGTTATCCTGACAATCGCTCTTTATGGCATAGGCTCATATTTTGGAGGCAAAATCGGAGGCGTCGTTACCGCGCTTATCGCCCTGTCATGCCACTTCATCATGTACATGGCTCACATGTTCGTGCCGGAGTTGCCCCAGGCATCAATGACGGCTTTGGCGTTCTACTTCCTTCTCAAGTCAGAGAAATTCAGCAATCAAAAATATGTACTTGCTTTTGCCCTGGCGTTCGCTCTCTCGATGATCACAAAATGGAGCAGTGCATTCTATATGGCGGCGCCGATTCTTATCGTTATAATATATCTTTGCTACAGGAACTTGAAAAGCATACTGATTGTTATCGTCCCCACCGCTGTCCTTTCCGGACTTGGCGTTTTTTATCTTAAAACGGGAATGAAATTATATCAATTATACCCCGGCGGAAACATGAAGCTTCCCTCCTGGATGTTCCCGGTTTTTATCGCCACTGTAGGATTATTCATTGTAATCACCATTCTGCTTGAGAAAAATATTGATAAATTGTTCAAGGAAGAAAACAGAAAGCATGCAAAATCGCTTCTCATCGGCATGAGGGCTCTGCTAATCTCTCTCCTTATTTTTGGATTGTGGTACGTCTATAGTATTCACGGCGTTATAAGCAAGTTGAAACTCCAGCAGCAGGAAATTTTCAGACCGGGACCACAGCATTTGAGAAACGTGCCCTTGCTGATATATAGCCTGAAGCAATATGCGACAATGAACGGGATGTTCCCGATCCCATATTATGCAATGTTACTTGTGGGTGTCGCATTTATATTCATCAGGAAGCAAAAATTTATGGAATTTGCCATGCTTATCTTTATGGGAATCGTCGGAGTACTCATTATTTCATCAACCGCTCCTCCCGCCATTTTCTATATATTGACCGTCTGGGTCATTCTGTCAACGCTTGCGGGGTACTGGGTGGGATATGCGGGCAAGCTTAAATATCCACTCCTTGCTTTCACCATTATGTTTGCCGTGTTCTCACTTTGCCTTCCCTGGACGGGATTGGCGAAAGAGACCTGCAGACCTCTTTTGAATCGCACAGTATATGAAATCGGGCTGGGATTTATATCGGATATTGTTCCTGATACTCACGAATATTACATCGACAACCTTCTCGAAGAACTTGACAAAAAAGCAGATATTGTGAGGCAAAAGGAGATGGAGACAGGCGACCCGGAAATGGCAAAGTATATTCCCCTGACAGTATATTTTACAAGAAAATTCAGAGAGCCACTTACAAGGAAAACAGGCATGCTTGAAAGGGAAGCTTTCCTGACCGCCCTTACATACAGGGACACGAAAGGCTTCTTCTATTTTTATCTTGACGATAACGATTGGGGCAGGAGATTCCAGGAATTCAGTCAAAGGCCGATTTTCATTATTGTCGGATATGTTGATCCGGATTACCCAAAATCTCTGAAAACATTTATTGAAGAGGAATATGGAAGAGAATCCCGAGTCGTCTCAACATACACCATTGACGAGAATCGGAAGATTATGCTGATTCAGATCAAATAAATTGTCCGCGTTTTAACATAAAGATAACAATTCTTCATTGACTGTGGATTTTTTATGGAGTATCCTGATCATGAGAGAATCTCTCGATGTTTTCTAATATATTTAGCGGGTCTAAAGACCCGCGCTACGTTTTGGTAACCAATAAGGACACAAAATGATCGAAAAAAGCGGACATATTCCATCACATAGGTTCACCGGGAAACCGGCAAAATCAATCAGGGAGGAAGCTCAGAAACCTCCCGGCGATAGCTTTGTGAAATCGGATCCCGGAGAAAAACCTGAAAAGGAATGGACTGTCCTCGCATATATGTCCGGATCAAACGAATTGCGGGAGTTTATGACCTCCAACCTCAAGGAAATGGAGTCGGTGGGCTCCACCGATCAGATGGATGTCGCCGTCTATCTTTCCCGGGATAACAGGGCATGGAGTCTTCGTAACCTGGATTGCAAAGTCGGGGAGTTGATTAAAAGAAGGCCGTCAAGAATCGATAACCCCTGGAAGGGATCGAGAGTCTATCATGTAAAACAGGGGGATCCCGAAAGCAGGAAGATAGAATCTGAGCTTGTTGAAGATAGAGGCAGGGAGAAGGTTCGCGACCCAAAAACGCTTCAGCGTTTTCTCGAGTGGGGGATGCAAAAATATCCCGCCAAACACTATATGGTCGTTTTAAGCTCACATGGAAATGGGTTCAGGGGAGTCCTGATGGATCGCGACGGCAAGCTCATGGATGTTCCTGAAGTCAGGGAAGCGATTGAAGGCGCGGAGAAAAACACCGGTAAAAAAGTGGATGTCCTGGCAATGGAAGCCTGCCAGATGGGACAGATGAGCGTAGCTTATGAGATGAAAGACTCCGCAGATTATTTCGTCGCCTCACCCGGCAAGATATATGACAACGCGTTTGATTACAAGGCAATATTGGGGGAAATTGACAAGAGCCTCAAGGCGGGAAAGAAAATATCTCCGGAACAAATGGCATCCCTTCTTGTGGAGTCAACGGAGCAATTCTATGAGGATGTGCCGACACTCACGGCGTTTGACCTCAAACAGATGACCTCGATAAAATCTTCTCTTGACAAATTCACAAAGGCTCTCGAAAACACAAAAACATCGGAGTCGGTAATAGAGCGAATCATTTATGACAGCCCGTCCCATGACTCATCGGTATATTCGAAAAAGCAAAAGCCACAGAGGGAATATGTTGATATAATAGGGTTTTGTAACAGGATCATAAAATCGGACGAGGTAAAGGATCTGAGCCTGAAGTCCAAAGCATCAAATCTGAAGAAAGCTATAGATAGCGCAACGATACATAAAAAGGTTCATTATAGCCAAGCCGATGACCAGGGGCTTTCACTCCATATTCCCAAATCCAGGGGAGCCGGTCATTCCATTGATCCGAAATATCAGGATATGAAGCTCTCAAAAGAGAGTAAATGGGATGAGCATATCTCCGGCGGGAGTAAGGGTCTCCTCAAAGCGATAACAGGATTCCTCGGCAGAAAATTGGGAATATAAATACAAAACATCCCAACCTGATTTCATTTCACCCTGTAAACCCTTATGTTATAATTGTCCCCGTCAACATCTACCAGGACATAATGGGGGTAGCCTCCCTCGTCGGGGGGGACGACGGGATATGCGCCGGCGCAACCCGCTATGATGTAGTCTATGCCGTTTCTTTTCGTCCGGAGGAATGCGTGAATGTGCCCCGCAAACATCGCCCTCACATTACACTTCTCCATTATCCTGATAAGCCGCCCTGCCTGTTTTTTTGATGCGAGCACGTGTCTTTTCTTTGCAGGATGAGGTGAAAACGGAGGCACATGATGGAAGACAAAGTTGTTCTTGTGCCCCTTCAAATCATTCTCAAGCCATGTGAACTGACTGTCTTTGATAGATGCCCTGGCGGAATCGAGA
The DNA here is from genome assembly GCA_021107945.1 of Vulcanimicrobiota bacterium. GTDB lineage: Bacteria > Vulcanimicrobiota > JAJTBE01 > JAJTBE01 > JAJTBE01 > JAIORV01. The sequence goes on from JAIORV010000092.1 coordinate 8,404, forward strand.
AGGACGAAGTTGTAATTACCCAGCTCAAATGAATAATCCACGGGTGACACATATTTCAGGAACCGTTCGAATCCGCCCCTTGCAACTATTTCGTGATTGCCCGGCACGATATAATATGGAAGTGGAAAATCGGAAATCTCATTCAGAAAATACATATATTCTTTATGTGTGCCGTGGTTCATAATATCCCCGAGGTTGATTGCAAACAAAGCTTTACTCCGGGCTATTTGCTTCAGGATTTTTCGGTGAATCTTTGTCCTGTGTCTTGAATCACCCAGCACCGCAAATGTATATCGCTTTAAGTTTTTCTGGAGGGGAGCGATAGTAATTGTCCGTGTCGAGAGTGCTTTCAGATTTATATTGAACACGACAAAATTTATTCCGGTTCTTTGTATCTCGCTTTTATCAACCGATGCGCCATAAAGCTTCGGGCTTATGTTCTTACATACAAGCGAGATTTTCTTTGATTTTTTGGATGTATTTTTTAATGTTATACCAACCTTTGGCTGTATGCATTTCGTATAGACAATATTTTTCTGGATTTTCCTTACAACCGCGCCCCTTGTACTGCATTGGATATCCCCTTTTTTCATGAATCCTTCATATGCGAGTAAGTCCTGCGTAGCGCAAAATACAAGGATCGATGTTATCAGTATGAATAGGAGATGCTTATAATTTATCTTTTTCATAATTTACCTTTCTTGTTTTTATTTTCTCTGTATCTTCTCCATCAACGGCATTATTCTTCTTCTTGTCGCATCGTCAATGAAAGCTCCAAGAAGGATAAGGAGTGGGTTTGATGTAAACGGATGGCAGTGTTTGCATAGTTTGATGTCGCGAAATTCTCCCCCGGCATGTTTCTCCCTGATATGTCTCATGGGTTTCCCGTTCCATATTTCCTCAATACTCTGACTGTTCGCATTCCCCAGAATATAGATATTGTCATAATCAACACAACACGGAACAACCGTGCCGTCCTGACATATAACAATGTTTTTCCACAGAAACAAGCATGCCGCGGGCTTCGTCGTGTCTTTGTGTTCACTATGTGGATCCAGGTCTTTCCTGTCTGGATCAAATGCGATATATTCTTTTACTCTTACAGTGTCAAATCCCGATTTTTTCCATTTATTACGGAATTCTTCGATTTCATTTTCAGTTTCGGTTGTATGAATTATCTGGATTACCGAGAAAATGGAACGGTTTCTCTTGATAAATTTATTTATATTTTCAATAGTTTTCTCATATTTCGCTCCAGCCCTGATTTTCTCATAAACTTCCGCCGATGCTCCATCGAACGATATGCTGAGAAAATCGAGGCCCGATTCACAAAGGTTCTCAATTACATCGTCATCAAAAAGCGTGGCATTAGTATTCAGTACTGTGAACAATTTCCGGGATTTCGCATACGATATCATCTTGCGCCAATCGGGATTAAATGTGAATTCCCCGTATAGATCCAGGTCAACAACCTCAACATAATCTTTAACCTGATCGATCACCTTCTTAAAAAGAGAAAATCCCATGCTCCCCTTTTTTCTTTTCATTTTGGAATGGGGGCACATGGAACAATTCAGGTTACAGATATTTGAAAGCTCCAGCGTTATAAAATTGGGTCTGGAACGACAAACCGACGTCCCCCTCAGGTATTCAAAACTCTGAGTAATTCTGTTGAGGAGATAGCGGGGATGCCATGTAAACTTATTCATGAAGAAGACCGCTTTTAAGGGTGACAATTCCGTCCGACCGTCCTATTCCTTCGGATCCTTGGTTGCGCCGTAAAGCCAGTTGAAATAGCGGGCGTTCCATTCTTTTATCTCAAAACTGGCAACTTCGGGTACTTCAAAAGAATTGAGTTCTACCAGTCTGCGCTCCAATTTCCACATTAGCTCCGCCCTTGTGCGCATTATGAGGAGTGTCTCGGTCTGTGTCACAGCTTCGCCCTTCCAGCGAACCTTGGTTGTGATATTCGGAACAATATTACAACTTGCTATCAGTCTCTCTTCCAGGAGTGTATCTGAAATCATATCGGCCTCGTCCGGTTTACAGGTAGAAATAATAATCCTCATTGCCTGCACCTCCCCTTCACAATTTCCACGATTCCCTATATTTTCTAATAAAGAAGTCCTTATTCCTTTTTTTGTTGATTATTGCGGATCGAAAAAAAGCACTCCGAATAAATTGGGGACACGTAAAAATTAGGGACAGCGCCCTATTTATCGGGATGTGAGATGTGCGAAATGAGAGACGGGAAAAGGTGTCAATTAAGGGCTGGTGACGATAGTGGAAATGCAATAAATTAGGGACAGCGCCCTATTTTATTATATAATTTGATTTTTTGTCAATTATTATAAGGCAAAGAAACCAAGCAATGATGCGGCATTCCGGTCTTTCCAAAATAATGAATAATTAGGGACGGCGCCCTGTTTTATTTTGACAGAGTGAAATAGGCGTGTTATAGTATGTTTGAAATGAGACGGAAGGGCTTGGAAGCGTCATTCTGAACTTGTTTCACTATCTATCAAACAAGACTGCGCAGTTGTTGGACTTCGAAAACGAATATTGAATCATTATCAATGCAATTTCAAGAACAACATTTGCTAACTCATGACAATTTTTATCCAAATTTCTTTTCTCAAATATATCGGACAGTTCCTCGGCACCCAATTCGAATTAACTTAAGGGGTGATATATCGTGCCAAGAAAGCCAAGAATCATAGCGCCCGGTTTCCCTCATCATATCACACAGCGCGGGAATTTTCGCCAGCCGGTCTTCGAGGACGACAGGGACAGGCAGAAATATCTCCGGTGGATCCAGAAATACAGTTGGAAGTATGGTTTGAAAATCTGGGCTTATTGCCTGATGAGCAACCATGTTCATTTTATTGCCGTGCCTTATTCCCGCGAGTCTCTGTCGAGGACTTTCAATATCGCCCATATGTGTTATTCCCAGCATTTCAACCATAAGAAGGAGCAAACGGGACATCTCTGGCAGGGTCGTTTTTTTTCATGTTGCCTCGACGAAGCTCATCTTTACACAGCGATGAGATATGTCGAGAACAATCCGGTTCGAGCCGGTCTGGTGGAGAGGGCGGAGGATTATCCCTGGTCAAGCGCGGAGAGCCATGTGAAGGGGTTTAACGATTCTGTCCTGTCGTATGATCTGCCGTTGTTGCGGGAAGTTTCCGACTGGAGGGAGTATCTTTCGGAGGGCATTGAAGAAAAGGCGATTGAGGATTTGAGGAAGTGCACACATGCCGGCCGCCCTGCGATCTGCGACGGATTCAAAGAGAGGTTTGAGAAAATTCTTGGGATAGATCTGAAAAAGAAGCTTGTCGGGAAACCGCGAGTATAAATATATAAATTATCCGGTTAACACATAAAGAGTTTGCAGGATATTTTGAAAATAGAGAATAGAAATGGGAGCAATGAATTTTCCAATATATTTCACCGTACATGGTTTGCTATCATGAAAAATCATTGAAACGCCGGGGGAAGTGGCCGCCCGGTCGCTCATCAAAATGAAGTCACCTATTAGAAATGGATCAAGAAGAAACTTGGAAAGGAATATCTCAATGGATATTGGTATAATTGGACTTAAAATGGCGGGAAAATCTGCCCTGTTTTCATCCTTTATGGGATTGGGGGCATCAGAGGATGGAACCCGTTCAAATATGGGAATAGTCAATGTTCCAGATGAAAGGCTTGACGAACTCAGCGCATTCTATAACCCTCAAAAAACCACCCATTCCATGGTCAGGTTTGAGGATTATCCTCCTCTGGACACTCAGGTTAAGCAGGACAGGGTCAGGCTTTATGAAGGCATGAAGATAAAGGAAGCTTTCGTCCTTGTGGTTGGAGCTTTCAGAAGGATGACCGAAGATGAAATTGTGGAAGAGTTCAACCAGGCCCGTTTTGAATTGATAATGAGCGATCTTGACTTTGTCATCAAACGAATCGAAAAGCTTGAAAAAGAAATTGTAAGAATTGCAAAAAACAGGGCGGCAAGAGAAAAGGAACTGGCCTTTATGCAAAGACTTCAGCCGATTCTGGAAAGCGAAAGAATGCTGCGGGGCATGGAATTTAACAACATCGAGAGCGCCATAATAATCAATGCCAGCTTGCTCACGCTGAAGCCCTTATGCTATGTTATAAACGTCTCTGAGGATATGGATGAAAATATTGCTCAATCGGCGGTAACAAGGATAAAAAAAATACTTGAAGCCAATGGGGATAACTCTCCCGTGATAGCTGTAAACGCCGCCCTGGAAGTGGAGCTTGCCGCCATGGATGAAATTGAGATCGGAGATTTCATGCGGGAATTCGGCATTGAAAGCCCGGGGCGGGAAAAAGTGATCAAGGCAGCTTATGAGCTTCTGGATCTGATAACATTCTTCACCGTGGGCGAAGATGAATGCAGGGCTTGGAATATCAGGAAGGGCGGCAAAGCGATAGACGCGGCGGCGACCATTCATTCAGACCTTGCTCGTGGTTTTATAAGGGCCGAGGTGATAGATCATAAAAATCTCATAGAGCTGGGGTCGATGAACGATGCAAAGAAAGCCGGGAAACTCAGGCTTGAGGGAAAGACTTATGAAGTGAAGGACGGGGAGATTACTCATATTATGTTCAATGTGTGACAACAAAAATTAGATAGAGTCAGAGATGTCCTATAAAAATGGTAGGTTTAAAGCTATGCGGGATTATAAGATTATTTTTTTTGTTATCATAATTATATCACTCCTTGTGATGTTTTCATCTGCTTCTCATGCCCAGTTGCACGAGGAGGAAAAAGAGACTCTCGATTTCAAGCTTTCCACATCCTCAGGGGAAACAATAAGCCTGTCTGATTGCCGGGGAGAAGTTGTGGTTGTGGTTTTCTGGGCTTTCTGGTGTGATACATGGAAAACGGTCGTGGAAGGATACGAATATCTCGCAAGTGATATGGGAAAAGTCCCCTTCAGGTTTTTCGCCGTTGCTATTGATGCCGGAATGCCTGAGGTGGTTTTGCTCGAAAAGAAAGACGGCAAGCTTCCTTTTCCGGTTCTTGTGGATAAAAATGGAAAAATTAGCGACAAATATAATATAAAGATCGTACCGACAGTTTTTGTAATGGACAAATCGGGTAAGATCGTATATCGCCACGAGGGATACCCTGGAAATCGGAAATTAAAAGAATTAATATGGAAATTGAATCAACAAGATATGAAAAATTAAAAAAGAGATTCGATTGTCTTCATGAAACATTTGATTACGCCACAAGGATAGACAACGATCCCGTTAAGTTTGTCAGGGGATTCTCGTCCCCCGCCGATATTGAAGTAGCCGGACTTTTATCTTCTTGCCTGGCTTACGGCAGGGTTGAATTAATCATACGAGCGTTAAGCGGTCTGTTTGAAAGAATGGGAGAATCACCTTCCGATTTTGCAAAAAAACTGAATTCGTCCGGGGAGTCCTGTTTTGACGGGTTTCGTTACCGGTTATGGAATGCGGACGATATAAGAACTCTCTTATGGTCTGCCGGAAAAGTGCAGAACATATGGGGAACCCTGGAGAATCTTTTTATGGAGGAGTATTCAGGCTTCAAAGAGGAACAAGGGGGATTTTTGCGTTTCAGGAACGGGCTTGAGCACTTCTCCAAAACGTTTCTTTCCATAGCGGAAGAATCTCCTTTTACCGAAAGGAAGAATTTTAGTCGCTTTTTCCCCTTTCCGTCAAAAGGCAGTGCCTGCAAGAGATTGTGCCTTTTCACAAGGTGGATGGTTCGCCCGGAGCCTGTTGACCTTGGAATATGGAAAAAAGTCAACACCGCCCACCTTGTCATTCCCGTTGACGCCCACATTTCCAGAATAGGGAAATACCTGGGACTGACAAGGAGAAAGAGTCCCTCGTGGAAGATGGCCGTCGAGATAACCGAATCGCTAAAAAAACTGGATAGCGAGGATCCCCTTCGTTATGACTTTCTTATATGCCACATGGGAATATCGGGTGAATGGAAGAATGCCCTGGAAACACTTTTTTCACCACGAAGCCACGGAGCTCACGAAGAGAAGGACGGAGAACGGATAATGGAATGAGGAAATAAGGAGAATGAAGCAGGATTACGGAATGAGGAAATTAAGAGGTTTTTTCTAAGGAAATAAGGAAATTAGGAAAAGGGATGACGGAGGTTAGATCTCGTTTCCCATTTCCAGTTTGCCACGGAGTGCACGAATAAAATTATTTAAAAACTTCGTGTCCTTCGTGTCTTTGTGGTAAATAATAGAGGCCGGATCTCGTTTCCCATTTTGTCGAATACATTATAAAATGAGGTATGAACGTGGATGAAAATCAATCAAAACCCGTTGAGCAAAATCAGGTTATTGAGAAAATCCTTGATAACCTCTCCCTTATAATCAAGGGGAAAAGTCAAATCCTCAGGGATATAATTATTTCTATCCTGGGAGGGGTGAATATTCTTCTTGAAGACGTCCCCGGCACGGGCAAGACAACGCTTGCAAAGGGGCTTGCCCGATCAATCGAGGGAGACTTCCGCCGGATACAATTCACACCGGACCTTCTCCCCGCCGATGTCCTGGGGTCAACTGTCTATAACCCCAGGGAGGGCAGTTTCTATTTCAAGCAGGGGCCGGTATTCACAAACATCCTTCTTGCAGACGAGATTAACCGGGCTTCTCCCCGCACACAATCAAGCCTTCTCGAGGCAATGAACGAGAGTCAGGTTACAATTGACGGCGTCAGGCATCCCCTGCCGGAATTTTTCATGGTCGTCGCCACGCAGAATCCCGTGGAATTTCACGGAACATATCCTCTACCCGAGGCACAGCTTGACAGATTCGGCATATCCCTGACTTTGGGTTATCCGGCAGTCGAGGATGAAGTCGATGTATATTACACTCAGAATGAGAGACACCCCATAGAGGATTTGAAAGCCGTCGCGGACCTGTCACATATGAGTGATTTGCAGGGGCGCGTAAAAAAGGTCAGGGTCTCGAAGCCTGTGGCATATTATATTGCGAATATCGCCGACGCAAGCAGAAATCATCCGGAATTGAAACTCGGCGTAAGCACAAGGGGATCTCTCATGCTTTACAGGATGATTCAGGCAAGAGCATTTATGGAGGGCAGAGAATACACCACGCCGGACGATGTGAAAGCTATGGCGGTGAAAGTGCTGGCACACAGACTTGTTCTGGACACAAAGGCGCGTTATTCCGGCATGACAAAGGCGCAGATAATAGAAGATATTCTAAAAACAACCCCGGTACCGACCTGATACGGAACTCAGAGGTCAGTTTTTTTACCACGAAGCCACGGAGTGCACGAAGAAGATTTTTTAAAAACTCCGTGTACTTCGTGTCTTCGTGGTAAATTCTAACCTGACACATACCGCAAAAACATGGAAACAATATAATGCCTTCTAATAATACAAAACACAAACAGGGGATTTACACTTTCTTCAGCAGGCTTCTCAGGTACAGGTTCACTGTTATGGGCAGGTTTATGCTTGCGATGGGAATTGTGTTGATTCTTCTGGGAAGCTACACTATTATACCCACATTTATCCTATACTGTCTGGGTTTCTTTTATATCTTGATATTTTTCCTGTCACCGTTTATAGGAAGATTGAGCCTCCCTCAGCTTGACGCCGGGATTAAAATCCCCTTCAGAACCTCGTCGGGATCAACCGTAAGAGAAAAAATTACACTGAAAAACAAAACAGGGCGAAATGCATATTTCATTTTTGTCCGTGAAGAAAACCTTCCTGAAGAAATTTCTCCCGGTGAAAGTGAGGGAGTGATGGTTCCTCTTCTGAAAAAAGGAGAGGAGATTGACTTAACTCTCAACCTGTTTATGAAAAAGAGGGGCAATTATTCCCTTGAGTCAATTTATATAGAAACTTCATTCCCGCTGGGGATTGTCAAAACAGGATACCCTGTGAAAAGAAAGAGAAACATCCTTGCCTATCCCTCGTTTACGCCTATTCTCCATCTAAATATACCCGCGGGTATGAGACTGCAGCCCGGAGGAATCGCGTTGGCCTCAAAGGTCGGCGAATCAACGGAATTCATTGGTACGCGGGAATTCAGGGACGGCGATTCTCCCCGGCATATTCACTGGAAATCCTGGGCGAGGTTTAACAAGCCCATAGTGAAAGAGTTTCAGGAGGAATATTTCTGCCGCATTGCACTCTTTATCGACACATTTGTACCAAAAGGATCTCCCCCGAAAGATTATGATGCGTTCGAATCCTCTCTCTCCCTTGCCGCATCCATATCCGATTACCTGGAGAGGCAGGAGTATATAATTGACATAATCGCCGCCGGTCCCGATATCTATTATTTGCAGGCAGGAAGGGCACTTGCATATCTGGATCAGATCCTGGACATTCTGGCATGCCTTGACGTTTGCAGGGACAGGCCTTATTCAAGGATTGAACCTCACCTGATGGAGGAGCTTTCGGGAATATCCACGGTGATTGTGCTTCTCCTGGATTGGGACGATGAGAGAAGAGATTTTCTGAACAGGATAAAGGAGATGGGGATTGAGATCAGGATTTTTATTATTGCAAACGATCGGGAGGGAAAAGATATTGCTCAAATCGAAGATATATTCGGATCTGTAACATTACTCGATTCAAAACGAATAAGCATGGGGTTTGATGAATTGTAATAAAGTAAATCTCTCATTTTAAAATAGAAAGGGGAAATAAAAATGGCTGAACAGGCGACTTTCACCCGGCGTGAAATCAAGGGAGAACCATCCACGGCAAGGGTAAGGGAATGTTATGAGAGGTATCTGAATGAGCCTCTGTATATTGATTGTGAATACATAAAGCTCTATACAGAACGACATAGGCAAGTGAATTATCGGGAGGAGCAGGAGCGAAGGGCGGAGTCTCATGCCCATGCCCTTGAGAATATGACCCCTGTGATACATCCCGGGGAATTGCTCGTCGGGGGCAAGACAAGATATGTTCGCGGAGCGATTCCTTATGCCAATTACGCGTCGGAATATATGCTCAGGGAAATTCGAAGAGAACGTCAGGAGGAGCAGGACTCGGTAACTGACCTGGGAACCGGCGGTGGTATCGCCAGGGTTCATGAGATCGCAGAGTCAGGCGAGTTCGAGGTGTTCTGCCACAAATTTCTCATATCCCATAAGAATAAAAAATACCTCCAGGAATGCGCCGATTACTGGAAGGATAAGTGTATGCAGGCGGAGGGAGATTTGCTTTGGAAAAATTATTATCCCCACGCCGACTGGATTGAAAAGGGATGGAAGACGGTAATGTACACCGCGCCCCATGATCCCGCTCCCGAGGGACGATTCATTATTGATTTTGAGACAATTTTGTCGGAGGGATTAAACAGCCTGATTGATAAATGCAAGAATAAAATAAAAGAGCTTTTCGAGCATCCGGGGGCAATCGAAGAAACAGCGAAAGTTCACTTCTGGCGCTCCGCAATCCGGGCTATGGAAGGGACAATAAGATGGGCTCATAATTATGGCAAGCTTGCAAAACGTATGGCGGAGGAAGAAAAAGATCCCAAAAGACGGGATGAGTTGAAAAGAATTTCCTCACACTGCCTCTCATTCGGGTCCCCGCCGGAGAGTTTTCACGAGGCCGTCCAGCACTTTTGGTTTGCATACCTTGCGGGGCATATTGAGGGTGCACACCTGGGATATTCCCCCGGAAAGTTTGACAGATATATGTATCCGTATTTCAAAAGGGATATGGAACAGGGCAACACAACCGTAGAAGAGGTCGTCGAGCTTCTCGAGTTGATGCGTATAAAATTCACTGAGATTGAATATGTAGCATCGTTTTCATGGGAAGGTCTTGGCTCCGGGAACCTCTTTCAAAACCTTATTATGGGTGGATATAAGGAAGACGGTCAACCGGCGGATAACGAACTTTCCATTCACCTCCTGACATCTGCGATAAATGTACCGACAACCCAGCCCACGCTTTCTATATGGTGGACGCCGGGATTGAGCGAGGAATTCCTCCTGAAAGCCGCCGAATGTGTAAAGACGGGAGCTGGATTTCCGGCATGGTTCAATACGGATATTTACATCAAGCACGAGTTGATGAGAAACCCGGATCTGGGGATTGGATTCATACGGAAATACGCGTCGATGGGCGGATGTACGGAGCCTGTGCTGGAAGGGTGTAGTTACGGCGTTGTACAGCCCGGGTTTATAAATCATCTCAAACTTCTGGAAATAGCTCTTTATGGAGGAAAAGATCCCAGGACGGGAATTGTGATAGAGGAGCGGAAACCCCCAACGGATTTCAATTCACTCCGTTCCGAATATAAATATTTCCTTGCGAAGGCGATAAGGTACTGGCAGGAATACTGGAATATCGTAATGGAGGCGCATGCCCGGACAGTCCCGCTTATTTTCTGCTCTGCCGTTATGATGGATTGTATCGAGCGGGGAAAAAATATGGACAGGGGCGGACTCTTGAATAACGCCACGCCAACGACTCTCAGCTCCGGGCTTGTCAATGTGGCAAACAGCCTTTCCGCTGTGAAGACTGTTGTTGATAGCGGAAAATACTCAATGTCGGATTTAATCGATGCCCTTGAAAGCAACTGGAAAGAGAACAGGAAGCTCCATAAAGATGTTTGCAAGTCGCCGATGTGGGGGAATGATGACCCTGAGGTTGACGATATAATGCGCGAATTATGGAATTTTTACTGCGACACTGCGGAAGCGGGACCGAATTATCTTGGTCGTCATTATGACCCGAGTATGTTGGCGATTTCCACACCCGCACCATTCGGCAAGGCATGCCTGGCAACCCCGGACGGCAGGAAGGAAGGCGAACCGCTGGCGGACGGCGTGACATCGCCTCATCCCGGAACCGACAAAAACGGACCCACCGCGGTTATCAGATCAGTCCAGAAACTTGATCATACAAGGATCCGGGGCGGTCTTCACAATATGAAATTCCATCCCACAGCGATAAGCGGTGTAAACGGATCTCTGAATCTTATCCAGCTCATCAAGACGATGTTTGAAACGCAGACAGCTTTCCAGATCCAGTTTAATATCGTTGATAGCGAGATGCTCAGGGACGCCCAGAAGCATCCTGAAAATTACAGGAACCTGATTGTGCGAGTAGCGGGCTTCAGCGCGTTCTTTGTGGAATTGCAAAAATCCCTCCAGGATCAGGTAATAGACAGGACACAACTTCAGATTTAATACATTATTGTCATCCTGAGTGGAATACGATCATTTCACTTTACTGGATCAGTTCTGACAAGAACGGAGATGTACTTTCCTCCGATGTGATAAGTCAGCGAAGGATCTCTGCCACGAAAAAGCGATCTCTCAAGACAATATTCAGGAGATTCTTCGCTGTGATAATCTGCGAGCATCAAGTATGCTCCGTCTTGAGGAAGTCGTCGGATTAAAGCAATTCATTCTTGATTCGCTCAGAATGACAATTTGCACACCTTTTTTCCATAAGGAAGTCCATGTTTCATTAGAATATAGCAACAAAAGCAAGAGGAAAAATGAAATCAGAATATGGCCTTATTGTAATAGTTATAATCATTCTCATCTCAATCTTTCCGATTGTGCTGCCATCTTCATTTCTCCGAAGCTTGAGGAAAGGTAAACGGGAGATTAAAGACAGGGATCCTATTCCCATAAAATATCGAATTATTATTGTGATTTTAATCATCGTCGTAATTATGGCATTTTTTGTTATACCCCAATATCTGCGGGCAAAGGAATCGGAAAAGGTTTTCAATTGTCAGTTAAATATCGCCAGAATCGGAATGGCGCTAAACTTGTATGCCGGGGATAATCAGAAACATTACCCGGAAAAACTTGAGAAGCTTGTCCCAAAATATCTCAATCCAATCCCCGATTGTCCCGCCGCAGGGGCTGATACATATTCTCAATCATATACATACTATGTGAATCCGGAAAAAGCTGGATATTCTCTTACAATATTTTGCAGGGGACATTATCACAAGAATCTTCCCCCGGATAATCCATTGTTAAGCCGCTGAAGCGGCTCAAGGAGAAGCATCGCTACATTAAACCGCTTCAGCGGCTTAACTGGAGGATTAAATTAACCGCAAATCTGCAAAGGACGTATATGAAAACAAAAGTACCCATTTTTAACATCCAGACCTTCGCCACCCACGACGGGCCCGGCATAAGAACGCTGGTTTTCTTCAAGGGGTGTCCGCTTCGCTGTACATGGTGCAGCAACCCGGAAGGACAGATTCCCGCGCCGCAGATTCGTCGGCATTCTTCAAGGTGCACCGGCTGTCTTGAATGTGTTGATGTATGTAAATACGGCATGGTATCGGTGATAGAAGATGAAACGGGATCTCACCCCCATTTCAATCGGGATTTCTGTAATAAATGCAAATCAAGATTATGTATGGAGAATTGCCCGGAAGAAGCTATTGATTTTGTGGGGGAGTTTATTGGAATAGATGAATTATTCAAAATACTAAAAAAAGACATCAGGCTATACTGGAACTCCGGAGGGGGCGTGACTTTCAGCGGAGGAGAGCCTTTGCTTTACCCGGATTTTATTGCGGACTTATCCAAAAAATTGCATTCGTTTTCCGTCAAAACCGCCATTGAGACTTGTGGATACTGGAAATGGGATGATGTCAAAGAAGCGATTGACTTATGCGACACAATTTTCTTTGATGTAAAGACCCTGGATGACGAGAAGCATGTTTGTTTTACGGGAAAATCAAATAAAATTATTATTTCCAACCTCAAAAGATTGGCCGATGAATCCCCTGAAAAAATAATCATATCAATCCCTGTAATTCCCGGTGTCAACGAAAGTGTAAAAGACATAGAGGAAATTGGGAGATTTGCACTAAAAAATGGTATCAATGAAATCAGACTTCTTCCATATCATCAACTGGGCATAGGAAAATATAAATCTCTTGACATGGAGTATCCGCACGAGAGCTGGAACGGAAAAATTGATCCGGATAAATTAAATCTTATAAAAGAACAGCTCTTATCGCTGGGACTGAAAACGACTATTGAAGGTCAATGAGTTATAATAATTGAAAGGTGAAAAAATGGACTCAAAAATATATGCAAAAATTAACGAAATGATATCACTACAGAAACAGGCGATTCTCACCACACTCGTAAATGCAACCGAGGGAACACCGAGAAAGCTCGGGGCAAAAATGCTTGTTATGTCCGACGGCTCAATCCTTGGCACAATAGGCGGCGGCATGTTTGAAAAACAGGTGATAGATGAAGCCTTGAAAGTATGCGAAACCGGCGTGCCTGTTCTCCTCAACAAAGATCTTTCAGTTTCCGAAAGTGAGGTCGGTGCGGTATGCGGCGGGCAAGTGTCCATATTCCTCGAACCCATAATAAAAACATCGAAATTATTCATACTCGGTGGAGGACACGTGGGAAAAGCGATTGCGGAAATTGCACAATACCTGGATTTTTCAATAAATGTTATCGATGACAGGCCGGAATGGGCAAACAGGGATAATTATCCCATGGAATGCAAGCTCTGGACGGAAGATATGCTAAAGTCAGCAGAAGAGATTCCTGTTGACAAAGACTCTTATATTATTATACTAACCCGTTCCTGGAAGCTTGATGAGGGGATATTCAAAAGACTGATAAAAAAGGATTATGCCTACCTCGGTATTATAGGAAGTAAAAATAAGATAAAAATACACCGCGACAATCTTTTCGCCGAGGGATACACGGAGGATGATTTCAAGAAAGTATATGGACCCATAGGACTTCCCATCGGCGCATATTCACCCCATGAGATAGCGATATCAATACTCGCGGAGATTATTGCCGTGATGAAAGGTAAGAGAGATAAACTTCAGGGATGGGTATGATATAGTTGAGTTAGCAATATGAGAAAAACATCATCATTCATAATAATATCAGCTTTCTTTCTCATCTTCTTCATGTTCATATTTTTAGGTTGCACGGAAAAACTCAAGAATACCCTCATCAACCCGGTGGATGGGGCGAAGATGATTCTGATACCCGCCGGCGAATTTATTATGGGAGCGAACGAGAGCGATAAAGATGCCGATGAATCGGAGAAACCCCGGCACAAGGGCCACCTTGACGCTTTCTATATATATAAATTCGAAGTAACGAACCGGCAGTTCAGGAAATTCGTTGACGACACCGGTTACAAGGCCGAGGGCAACTGGGAAAAGTGGATAACTCCCGGCACGTGGGACTATCCGGTTATAATGGTCTCCTGGAATGACGCGAGCGCATATTGCAGGTGGGCGGGTGTGAAGTTACCCACGGAGGCGCAATGGGAGAAAGCGGCAAGAGGCACAGACGGACGAATATATCCCTGGGGAAATAAATGGAATCCCAAACTTTGCAACAACAAGAATACTCCCAAAGAAATTATCCGGGGCAAGGCAAGAATGCTTTATAATAAAACGGGAATAACTCCGGGAGGTATGTTTCCCGACGGAAAGTCGCCATACGGCGTAATGGATATGGCGGGAAACGTGCAGGAGTGGTGCCGGGACTGGTTTGATGAGGAATATTACAAGAAATCACCCAAAAAGAATCCGGGGGGACCTTCCCGGGGCACTGACAAAGTCTTGCGCGGCGGAAGTTTCTACCAGGAAATCGAGACATGCCGTGCTACATACAGAGAAGATAATTTTCCCGAGGGCAACGACACCGATTACGGCTTCAGGTGTGTCTGGCAACCCGGAACGCCGTTTCCGTCGCCGTCTCCCGTTTTGGTGAAAAAAACAGAAATCCCCGTCAGGCCTTCGGCGAAAGTGATGCCTGTTTCCTCACCTTTGCCGACCCCCGACATCTCAAAATTGAAAAAGATAAAGAAAAATCAGAAAGACAGCGCGATTATGATATTAATCCCCGGCGGCAAGTTCACAATGGGCGCATCCCCACTTGACCACGATGCCCGCTGGGAGGAGAAACCCGCTCACAAGGTATATCTGACTCCATATTACATTTACAAATATGAGGTAACATTCAAACAGTTCGCAGAATTCGTAAAAGAAACAGGATACAAAGCCGAGGGTGAATGGAAAAAATATTATAACGAGAAGACAAAAAACAGTCCCGTTGTTTATATAACATGGAATGATGCCCGCGGGTATTGCAAATGGGCCGGTGCAAAGCTTCCCACCGAGGCGCAATGGGAGTTTGCAGCCCGGGGTAAAGATGGAAGGATATATCCCTGGGGAAATAAATGGGACAAAAATATATGTAACAATTATGAGCTTGAAGATAAATCTCTGAAGAAAAAACGATATATTATTTACGATAATATGGGAATAACCCCGGCAGGCACATTTCCCGGAGATAAATCTCTCTTTGGAGTCATGGACATGGGAGGAAACGTGATAGAGTGGTGCCGGGACTGGTTTGATCAACATTATTACAGTAAATCTCCTCAAATAAATCCCGGTGGACCTCCAACGGGATCTCAGCGTTCAATGCGCGGGGGCGGATGGGGTCAGCCCCGCCAGGTATGCCGCTCCACATATAGGGACAGAGAGAGGCCTCCAGATGTTGACGGTGATTTTGGTTTTCGATGTGTTGTGGAGGTTGAAGGAAAAAATAAAAATCCATCGAAGTGAGATGTGAAATATAAAGAGACGATTTTTACATGAAATGTTTTTTCGGGAGGTGAACTTTCAAGTTAATCATAAATAAAATATTAATTTAGAACGGAGGATTAAGATGAAAAAGGCATGTCTAATGGTCTCCCTGATTCTGCTTGGGGCATTGTTATTTACATTTTGTGCCACGAATCAGGCATTTGCCTGGGATGATGAAGATCACAGGCCGTATTTAACCTGGCTTTGGGAGGGAGAGCACGCTACAATGATAAACTCTCTTCTTATCACTGCCAATGATCAGATAATAAAACATAGTGAAAAATATGTTATGCTTCACAAGCAATATTCCGAGAGAGATCCACTCCTGGAAGTCTATGGACTGAGGGAAGTTGGCGACGACTCAGTGAAAGATGCCTTCCTGGTTGGTCTTAAGGCGAACAATTTGATCTATCTTATTCATTCTGCTGATAAAAACCCCGAAGCCAGAAAAGCAGCCATCAAGGAACTCAAGTTGCTTGGTCAAATTGTGCATTCCAGCACAGTAATGAGAGAATTCCCATACTGGGCACAGCTTCTGGAAGAGGGAAGATATCCATCAACAAGACTCTCACACATCTATGTTCATTACACAATCGATATTGGGGAATACATCTCAAAGGACATGAACATTAATAAGAGATTCTATTATTGGTTGGGGTACCTAGTGAATGACTTCACCGTGGCGCACCTGAGCAAGAATAAGGAATGGACCAAAAAGGATCAGGCGTTCGTAGAGAAGCTTTATTCAATTCGCCCGATGTGTACTGTTCCGCGCTTTACAATTGCTGCATGGTACGATTTTAACTCGGCGGATCTTAAACTCAAACAAGCTCTCAACCTGGCACAGAGCAAAATTGACTATATAAAGAAACAATATACCGACAGACTGATGAAATAGTTTTACTGTTTCTAATATTTGAAAATCGGGATTTGAAAGATAATCCCGATTTTGGTTTATGGGGAGTTTTCAACGCAAAGATCGCAGAGTCCACAGAGGATAACCGGAGAAAAAATATTGGTTTCTCCAAAATATATGCGAGAAGCGGGAAATGTGAAACGAGAAAAGGGAAATGGGAAATAAACGAGATTAAGGAATGAAGATTAAAACAATCCCCGTCATATTCGGCGAACGGGCGCATGGCCAATCGAAATGGGCATTCAGCTTCATTTCAAGGTATAAGACAATATGGGCGATGATAAAATATATATTCAAACTTCGTTTTGGAGGGTGAATATTTGTTGAAAAATTATAGGAGCGGAAGACCACGATTATATATTGACTTTCTCAATTTTGAAGGTGGGAAAAAAAATGTCCTGATTTACAGAAATTCACTACATGAAAAACCAGAAAATCACGAACTGAAGTGGTAAGTCGTATGAAAAACACAATCTTATTAGATGCCATTGACGCTAATCTTTCCTTTTCTGGGGAGAAATTGTTAAATCATTAAGAATCAGATTGTTAGCAAATCTTCTAAATTTGTATTCATTATACCATATAGAAATCTTTGAGGCCAATGTTGCCACCTCAGAATCCAGACAACCCAGAAGCAATCCCTCCACTGCAACGATGCGAAGAAAATCAAAATAATTACCACTTATTATGGACCTTGCCTTGAAGTCCAAGAGAAAAATGAGGAAGCTACCTAGTAAGTTTCCATATATATATGGATCCAAGAATATAGTTTTCCAGATATTTACTCCTCCTGTTATTTGAGAATTGTTCTTTTTGGACAAAGATATCCAGGAACCTGCCTTATATATGGCGGAGGTTGCATTGTCTGCGGTTGCGTTGATTGTGGCAACTATTGAATAGAGACGCGAAACCTCACTAATCCCAAAAATAGGGAATAGTATTGCAGAAAGAGGTCCCAAAAACGATACAACTACCCCAGCCTTTGAGGGCAAATATTCGTGACTATCCACTTCCTTTTTTTTAAATTTCGCTCTCATACTGATCCATTGCATAATGGTGTCAGCGTACCCTTCGATGTATCTAATAATTAACTCACAGGATTTCCAGAATATTCTTGCGAGTCCGACTGAAAAAACAATGGAATGTAGATAATAATCTGCAATATATGCGAATATAATACAAGGAATCGCCCATAAGACACCATAAAGCAAAGCATGGGACACAGACCTAAGCTTATATTTTACAAGATAGCTTTCCTTCTTGAACAATTGTTCTTTTATTTTCGAAAAGATTTCTACAATTAAGTTCTTGATTTCGGGGTTCTTGGTATATACTAATAATTTAATGTCAGATAACTCCTGAATAGTTTGCCCCTTTTTAGAAATCTCATTAGATGTTCCTGGAGCTTCTGACCCATATTGCTTTTCCACTATTACCGGGGTATAGCCGATTATAATTCCTTCAGAGAGAGCTTTTTTTAGATTCTTTCTTCCGTATCGTTTCGCATAAATTTCTAGAACATCAATCCAGAATCTATGCTTACTTGAAGTTCTTTTGTAACTCGAAGACCTTATGGTCTCATTGGTAAAAACACAATATCTCTTTATCATTGGTTCTGTGCCTGCATGTGACTCATTGACAAACTTCCAAATTATTTTTATCGACTTGGCGATTTTTTCTTTTGTGCACTTGTCATAAATAGGATTAGTCTTTACAAAATCATTTGCGCCATTGAGTAGAGCCTTAAACGAACAGAAATCTTCTTTGAAAC
Source organism: Vulcanimicrobiota bacterium (assembly GCA_021107945.1). Taxonomy (GTDB): domain Bacteria; phylum Vulcanimicrobiota; class JAJTBE01; order JAJTBE01; family JAJTBE01; genus JAIORV01. Next base: position 26,741 of record JAIORV010000092.1, read on the forward strand.
CAGGCATGTTTTGAAAAAGAACATAAAACTCTCGCCATTTTTTATAAAATAACTCAATATAACCTTGGCCTTCCTCGGCAACTAACTCTTTGTTATTGTACCATTCCTGAAATACTATGTTCCAAAGAGATATAAAAGTGACTTCATTTTTCATTTTTTCGCTATTTTGTATCCTAAATTTTTAATGAAATTCTCAAAATTTTCACACGTCTTTTCCCCATAATCCTCTTCTCTTTCCCTGACATCTTCTGATAAGACATTTTCTTTTAGGTATGAATATGAGAAGCCAATAAATAGATATTTTTTTCCTTTATATATCTGTCCCTCTTTTATCTCAACTGTCAGCTCCCTCCTATCATCTGATAGCGTTAATGATGCTGATTTTCTTTCATCTCGTTCTATTGATTTCTTAATCCAAATGTACGTTTTTATCCCATCTTTTAGAGTAACATGATAAATGCTTCGATTCTCGATAATACCTGAAGGAAAGAAAGACCCAACAATGATCCTATTAATATTTCTTGTGATTTTTAAATCGTTTCCATATTGTGATATATAATCATCATCATACTCTTTGTAATAACTCATACAATGACTATGTTCTTTTAATAAGCAAGTGTTATCTGTAATTATTTTATTCAAAGTATCTATGATATTTCGATTTCCAGAGGTACTTTTATGACCTATTAGTTCCATCGAAATCAATGCTTCTTTTATCTTCTTATTTTCTCTATATTCAGTTTTGAGCGATTTTTCATCCAAAATATCTCCTTTGAATATAATCGAAGAGGGCATATTGTCTCCAGTAATTTCATCAATTTCTTCAATTTCATCAACTTCATCACAAAACCATTCTGTAAGTTTTTTGACATTAAAAATAATATATGTTAGTTTCTGACTATCCTGGTCTGAAGAGACCTCGACATGAAAACATTTTGCAAATGTTTTATTCCCATCAATTATTCTTGACGCTATTGTCCAGACATTCTCTTCTTGTTCCCATTTTTCATCTTTGTTTGACAATGTCTTTTTAACAGAATCATTTAGAAGGCTAATGAAGTATGTTTCCATAACTTTGAGTAAATATCTATTGGTAGTAAAAATATTAGTGGAGAGTGATATTTTTTTATCTTCATTTTCACTATTAACGATACCCATACCAAAAAGCCAAAATCCGCACTTCCAATCTATCTCATCTTTATTTTTGCCCTTGCAAGGCACAACTTGTGCCTTATCCTTGGCATCTTTCCACCTTTTTCTATATATATCATTTAATTTGCCGATCATAAGGATACCTGTATTCTTAATGACATGATTGAAAGCAATTGTCGAGGTATCAGGTTCCATATCATTATCGCCACCGGATACAGAATAAAATTCTCTCATTCCTCTCACTGTCTTGATATCTTCTTCTTTTACACCTAATCTACCGTAAATTGTCTGATCGAACCATCCATACTGTTCGTTATCCTCCTTCGGTTCTTCAATAATCTCGTTTAGCGAATCATTAAAATTTTTGAAATACTTTTGTTCACTACCATTGAATAGTTTTTTATATAGTTCAAAGGGAGTAACTCGAAAAACTACAATGTCTTCACCAAAAGCTTTTATAAAAAACTCTAGTGCTTGCGACATTCCCTTAATGATTGTCCTCATGTCATTCTTTAAAGAAAAGGTATGATAAATAGCTTTTCTAATTTCGTCGGGAAAAATTGACTCAATTACAAATCGGTTGAATACATATTTCCTTAAAGGGCTATCTAACTTACCATTCTTCTCAAACATTCTATTGAGAAATGATTCATGTATCTCAGATAATGCCAATTCTCTCAAGAAATTAGTCTCATCATGGTAATCTGTATTTTTTATTATTTTATCATTAAGGCATTCAATAAACTTTAGTTTGTCACCTTCATCGGTCTTTTTAGCGTCTATATTATTCAAGAATGATGTTTTATTCCATTCCATCAAATCTTTAAGTTTTTTAATAATACCTTTCCCATCTCTCAATTTTTCTATCAGGGATTGCCAATCCAAAATGTCCTGGACTCCTATAAGATAGAAATCTTGATTCTCTTTTTCTGTTGATTGAGTTTCATGGAAATCTTGATTATCTTCTTCTTTTGATTGAGTTTTATGGGAACGACGCCCCCAAAGATATGATGCAAAAGAAATAATAATTATTGCTATAAATAGCAGAGCGTACATGAAAAATGGGTGCCTAATAAAATTAACTATGTCCTCTTTATCAATGAATTTAAATATAAATGCGAAGATAGCTATAATGATACCTAAAATTCCAATAATGATGCTTATAATTTTCAATTTTATACCTAATTCTTGGGATTTAAACAAAGAAATAATTTTACTCATAAATACCTGCCTTTCGTAAATTATATATAAAACTGTTATAAAACATAAATTGACTATGCGGTTAGCTCCGTATATGTTACCGTGAAAGTTCTAACGCAAGCGGTTACAAGCCTGTCGAACAATTCTGATTCTTTGAATCGACGATTGAAGCGATAGCAATATTCATCAAGAAAACGCTGGAGGTGTTTTGAGCTTACACCGTGGAATATTCCCTGAATCGCTGATTTTGCATTGCTTATCAGGGTGTGAACCCAGGGCAGAACTTTAGCGGCATCACTGCCTCCGGCTTTTTCAGAAATGTGACTGAAGCCTATTTTTTTCAGGTATTTGTAAGAGCTGAAACCATCGGTTTTAACAATGCTTTTTTCCTTGATGAATTTTTCCTCGGCAACAGCAGCCAGTTCGTCTGATGTAGCTTCATCAATAACTTTCATCGAGGCGAAACCTGCGTGTTCACCGCGATTTTCGACCGATACAGCCACGATTGCCTTCCCCTCGGCACCGCGGCCGCGTTTTCCGGATTTCTTGCCGCCGAAGTAAGATTCGTCCATCTCGATTAGCCCGGACAGTTTATATTTTTTGTCTCGATCTTCCATAGCCTTTCTAATCTTATGACACATAAGCCAGGCTGTGGGATAGCGATTCAATCCAAGCATTCGCTGAAGTCCTTTTGCAGAAACACCAGCCTTTTGCCGGGTCATCAGGAAAATTGCCCAGAACCATTTCAGGAGGGAAGTTCTGGTCTTATGAAATATAGTCCCGGCAGTGACAGAAGCTTGATATTTGCAGGCTTTGCATTGATATAGTTGTCGGGTGGAATGATATGAATATTCATTATGTCCGCATTGTGGGCAGATGAAACCTTCCGGCCATCGCATTTTGAAGAGATATTGCCTGCAATCTTCTTCTGTTTTGAAATATTCGCTAAATTTGATGAGATTAATTTGTTTGTAGTTAATTCCGTATTCCATTATTATTCACCTCTATGGAGTATTCGATATGTGTACGGTAGTAACCTCTATTTTGCGGAGTAAAATGGATAATCAGTAAACATAATCCCCAGGAATGAGAGCATTATCTTCTATTGTCACATTAAATAATCCTCTATGTCGAACCAATTTTCCACAAAGTCTTTCTTCTTCGAATCTCAGTTCATATAAACAGATACTTTAAATTGTATATATTCAGACCTCCCATAAAAGATAGGCTTATATGGTCATTCCGAACTTGTTTCGGAATCTGAAACCCTATTATAACACCAAAATCCTGAAACGAGTTCAGGATGACTTTGCAGGGTTCTGAATAGTTTCTTCAAATTCAATAGTCTAAAGGTTTGTGTGAGAGCCATGGGGGGGGGGTAGGATTACTCCCATCCCTCCGGATAAATCCGGGGGTTAATCTCATGGGAGGTTTGAAAACCTCCGCTACCAGAAATAGAGACGGGAAATGAAAAACGGGTAGCGGCTTCCGCTATCCGTTCTCCTTTGTGGTCTTTGCTTCTTTGCGGTGAGAAGATCTTATCTGGACATCTCGTCCAACACTTCGCCGTCTTTGCTTCGCAATCTTACTGTGATGGGCATCTGTCCCGGTATTGTATGGGTGGCGCATGACAGGCATGGATCGTAAGCCCTGAACGCCATCTCGATCATATTTAGAGTCCCTTCCGTAAGCTTGCTCCCCTTTTTTATCAGATTCTGGGCGGCTTTCTTTATGGAAAGGGACATCGCACCATAGTTGTTCGTTGTCCCCACTATAAGGTTCGCCTTCAATATCCGTCCCTTTTCATCGCATGTATAATGATGTGTCAGCGTCCCTCTGGGAGCTTCGACAGACCCTATCCCCTCGCCGGGCATGCCTGTGGGAATCACTCTGTAATTATCAGATGTAATCTCATCGTCTTCGAGGAGTTCTTTCATTCTTTCCGCCGAGTAGAGAAGCTCGATAAGCCTTGCCCAGTGGGTTGATAGCGTGTAATGGACGGGCTTTCCTCCCAGTGTGGCGTAAAATTTCTCGTAGGCTTCCTGCGCAAGAGGCGTTGCCATCCCGTCGGCGGCGTTCAGGCGGGAAAGCGGCGTGGCTTTGTATATTCCGCTGTCCTGGCCGTCAACGAGTCCTTTCCATCCGATTGATTTTATATATGGAAATTTGAGGTAACTCCATTTCACAACGCGCTCGGCTATATAATCCAGGTAATTTTTTGGATCGTACTTGTGAATTTCATCTCCGTTTGTGTCAACGATTCTTATTTTGCCGTCATAGAAATTCACCTTATTGTTTTCATCGACTGTTCCCATTGAATGAGTTTTATGGAAATAGACGTCTCCCAGTATCAGCTCCAGGTATTCGGGGTTTTGCAGAACGATTTTATCGAAGATATCAAGTGAGAACAGTCCGAATTCGATGTAATAGTCTGCAATTTCAAGAAGTCTTGCCCTTTCCTCTTCGTTAATACCCTTGCTCATTCCGCCGGGTATTGAAGAGCAGGGATGTATTGTCTTTCCCCCCATAATTCCCATGACCTCGTGCATTAGCCGCCGTGTTTTGATGACCTTTCCACCGATTTCTTTTCCTACTTTCGCCACCACGCCGAGAATATTCCTTTCTGTTTTTGGTGCTTCGGGTCCCACGATAAAATCAGGCGCTCCCAGGACATAGAAATGGGTTGTATGGTCACCCACGAAAAATGCTGAATACATTACTTCCCTGAGCATTTTCGCGGTTCGGGGAATCTCCACGCCATATGCGGCGTCTCCCGCTTTGGATGATGCCATGAGATGCGCTTCGGGGCATACACCGCAGATCCTGCTTGTAATTGTGGGCATATCCTCTATGGGTCTTCCCTGTGAAAAAACCTCGAATCCCCTCAACTCGGGAATCTGGAAATATGCGTTTTCCACTTCTCCCTCATCGTTCAGAAATATATCAATTTTCCCATGCCCTTCGAGGCGTGTTATGGGATCTATGGATATCTTTTTCATACCCTTAACCTCTCCTTATCCGCTTTAAATTTTTCATGTCTATTTTTGAAAAGAAGTGATTTTGACATACTGAATTTATACAGGTAGCCTGCCGGATCGACAATATCTTCCATCGCCTTCTTAATATCCTCTTCATCCTCATAATCCAGCACCGATGCAATAACGCCGAGCATTTTCGCACCCTGATCTTCGATGCCGTCAAGGGGCCCGTAGCAACCTATGCATGGCATATTTACAGACGGGCATTGTGCTCCACATCCTCCCCTTGTGGCGGGTCCGCAACAGAGGAAGCCCTGATCCAGGAGACATACTTCAGGATCGATTTCCGAAAGATGGGGGCGTTTTATCTTCTTTATCTTCTTCTCCTTGCGCTCCCTGGGGCAATCGTCACAGACACTCTTCGTGGCGGATCCTATATATGAGCCATGTTTGGGAAGCTTGCCGGACAGTATAACATCAACAAGCTCGTTTGTTGTTTTCTGGGCGGGAGGACACCCCGGCACATAATAATCCACCTGAACAATTTGATCAAGCGTCTTTACACAATCCCAGAAAGCCGGGAGCTCAAGCTCGCCTTCAGGCACTTCGACAATAGGTTGAGGTGTGATACCCTCCGGGTTGACTGTAGAAGGGCTCTCCTTGTAAACATAGTCAAAAATTTCCTTTTTCGAGTTAAAATTTGCAAGAGCTGGTATGCAACCCTTGGCGGCGCAAGATCCGTATGCGACAAGTATCTTGCTCTTGTCCCTTAACAGATACGCCATTTCGAGATGTTCGTCATTTCGGATTGCCCCGTTAAATAGGGTGATATCGATATAATCGTCGGGCATATCCCATACATCATGGTATTTAATATCCATTATACAGGGACAGAATACGATTTCGATTTTTTCAGCCAGATCGAGTATTCTCTCTGCGATCTCAAGGAATGCAATTTCACACCCCCCGCAAGATGCACACCAGTATATGGCTATCCTTGGCTTTTCCTCCTCCTCCACGTCCTTTTTAACACGGGTGGAGATGAATCTTTCAAATTTTGCTGACATAAATATTACATCCTCTCAGGTTTACCCTTCTTCTTTGAAGGGACTTGAAGCTCTTAATTGCCGGATAAAATAAGAAAAAAAGGTACTCAAAACCCTTATTTTTTCTACCGCACTAATAAATCTTCCTTCCTTGCAAATGAATTATATCAATTCTCATTAATTTATTTTGGAAACAACAGCAACTGAAGTCCCGTTTTTGGCCTTTGCCATCCTGTTTTTTTACAGCGGAGATCTCGGAGTCCGCAGAGGATAAACAACCCATTATCGGGACGGGGATGTCCCTCCTACAGATCTGACATCCGACCTCCGTTCTCCGCAATCCATTCCTTATTTCCTAATTTCCTTAGAGTCAGAATTCCTTGTTTCTCAATTTCATGCATTTCTTATTTCGAACCTTATTCTCGTTATCCCTATGGCAATCTCGTCGCCGCTATTTAAGACATACCTGGTTATCTTTTTGCCGTTAACAAGCGTCCCCGTCTTGCTCTCCATATCTTCAAGGATATACCTGTCGTTTTCCTCCCTCAACAGGGCATGACTCCTGGATACACGGGGATCCCCTACGGATACGTCGCATTTGTCATCTCTACCCATTGTCATTTTACTTTTTGTAAGATGAAAAACCTTACCCTTGTCAAATCCCTCAACAACAATAAGATGTCCTCTTGTGTCCGATATGTCTTCTGTGGGTTTATCGTGTTTTGACTTTTTTTTCTTTAGTTTTTCAATATGTTTTTTCAGTTCAGTGGAGGAATCACTTGATTTTCGTTTTTTTGCCTTTGCTTTTCCTGATGTATCATCGGGGATTTCTTCTTTCTTCAGGAAATCCGATGAGATGAGAAAATCTCCCTCTCTCGTATTGCCGTCCTCAATCCACCTTATCACGAACGGTCCCAGTGTTTTAAAATCCCTCTTCCCGCATTCCTTTTTCAGGTGAGCGACAATCTCTTTTTCCATGGTACTCCTGATGGAATCAAGGTAATCGGTGTCCCCGGGTGAGAGCGTTACAAGGAAATAGTTCGGAATATATGTATTATCAATACTTACTCTCCTGTTTGATGTAACCTCTCTCCAGAGAGAGCGGGCGATCTCCATCGGCTGAACCCTGCTATTAAAATGGGGGAGCAGGGTTCTCTCGATAAGTCCTTCAAGTGTTTTCTCGAGCTTGCTGAAAATATTCATAACTACCTTTAATCATTTTCCCGGTGTATCCGCATGTCCCTGCAAGATTTGATCTTTTAATACCATTTCACGGTAGTGTCTGATGAATTTTCTGATCAGGAGTATGCTATGACAAATGAAGATTGAAAAAAACTTGCAAATTGTTATGCTGAAACTAACCTACCATAGCGAAGGCCGGGGTTCAGCACAGGTTTCTGAACGGATCAAGAATGAAAAGTAAAGTGATCGTATTTCGTTCAGGATGACAACCCGAAAAAATAATACTGAGGCGCCTGGATTCGAACCAGGGGATGGCGGCTCCAAAAGCCGCTGCCTTACCGCTTGGCCACGCCTCAGTTTGATTGTGACGGATATTTTATATTTGCAGACAACAAAGCCTGCAAGAACTGTTCGATTTTATTATAACATCTGCCGTGTCTTTCAGCAATACAATTATATGGATCTGTAGGGGTGATGTCAAGGAGATATAGGATTTTTTAATCTAATGTCTCTTTTTTTTCTTTTCCTCCGGGTTCTCTTCCACAATTTTATTCCATAAAAGCTATGGTAAAGTTATGGTTCATCTGATAGATTTTGTCCGAAATCTTTTTTCGGTTGTCCTCCGAAGACCAATTCCTGCATTCCTTACAGGGAAGCCACTGAAGTGGCTAAAAAAGTAAGGGGATGGAATTCTTTTCTTCCCCCGGGGGTTATTCTAATGGGACAAACCGGTGGGGTATTCTCATAGAGGTTAATAGTTAATCCCTCTTGACACATTCGAAAAGATATGTTAAAATATGTTATGTTTGAAACATTCCAAACATAACAAACCTAAAACAGCGGAGGTGGCAATTATGCACCGGAATCTTACGAAAGTTCAGGAGAACATTATCGGCTTTGCCAGGGAAACTCTGGACACATTCGAGATAAACAACAAGAAACCTGTGGTCTTATGTGCCCTGTCGGTTGCGGAAAAACCTCTGACAAAAGATGAACTTGCAAAGAGAACAGGACTAAATGAGGACGACTTCAACAAGGCAATGGAAAAACTCCTGGAAAAGGAAATTGTTGTCGAGTCGAGCGGGGGCAGCGGCACCTATGAACTCAATCATGATGTTGAGAAGGTAATGATTCGAAGGATCAGGTCTCACATGGAAAGCGTCATGGACAACATGCAGGAGAAGTGTGACGAATCGAGGAAGCTCCTTGACTCAGGAAGACAGGAATTTGACAACTACGACATATTGATGGAGAAATTCCTTCGATGCAGAATCAAAAAGGGTGAGATGATTCACAGGTTAATCCGGAAGAAGATGGTACTGTTCAACTTCCTGGAGACCGGCGAAGTGGAGAAAGAAGAAATCAAGAAAATATCCATCGAGTAAAAGGGAAATAATATGCACGAGAACTTTATTGAAGCACAGGAAATATTTATCGAATATGGAGCGCGTATTGGCGAGGTAATGGGGTTGAGTGAAGGAATGGCGGGAATTGTCGCATTCATGTATATCAACCCCCAGCCCGCTTCAATCCGGGAAATATGCGAGCGACTCGACCTTACCAAGGGGACGGTCAGCGTGTATCTTCGCATGCTTGAAGAGAGGAAAATCATAGTCCGCTCATGGGTAAAGAAAAAAGGCAGGCGAAAATATTACGAGATTAATTCCAGGCTCTGGAGCGACCTTGTAAAAGATCTAAGGGAAAGGACAAGGAAACGAATGGAGCTTATGGAGACCGCAATTGACGGCAGCATGGAAATGATTCAAAAAGATCAGGATGAATACGAGGGTGAGGATCGACTCATTTCCAAGCTTCTCATAGAGCGTCTTGAGAAGATCAGAGAAATAAACAAGCTCACTACCAAAGTGTTTGAAATCTTGCATCCCGACGAATCAGACCTGACAGGCGCCATGAGCAGGTTGAAGAAGATTGAGATTGAGTGAGCCCGGATGTGTTTTTTCACCGCAAAGACCACAAAGGGGTTCTGAGAATGGATAACACAGTCCGGAATTGTAGGAGGGACGTCCCCGTCCCGATAAATGGATAGCACAGGATGCATATGTTTTTTTACCACGAAGCCACGGAGTTCACGAAGGAAAAGATGGATGACGGAGGCCGGATCCCGTTTTCCACCTCTCACCTCTCGCCTCCAATGCAGTAAAGGATGATCTTCTATGAGAGTTATAATAGTCACAGGGAAAGGCGGGGTCGGCAAGACGAGTATTGCCGCCGCTACAGCCCTTCGCACAAGTAAATCGGGACTAAAAACCCTTGTAATGAGCACCGACTCTGCCCACAGCTTGTCCGATTCGTTTGATTTTGTGCTTGGGGCGGAGCCTACCCCCATAACGGACAATCTCCATGGGCAGGAAGTTGATACCCGCATCGAGCTATTGAAACAATGGGGCAATATAAAGAAATTCGTAAGTTCAACCCTGCAGGCCAGAGGGGTTGAGAGTGTCGTTGCCGAGGAGATATCGGTTTTCCCCGGAATGGAGGAGCTTTTCAGCTTACTTCTGGTGAAGAAATATTATAACGACGGTAATTATGATGTGGTCATCCTGGATTGCGCCCCCACAAGCTCGACAATTCGCCTTTTAAGTTTCCCCGAAGTTTGCAAATGGTACCTCCACAAGATATTTCCAATTCAAAGACACCTGGCAAAATTCGCCCGTCCCATCGCCGGCAAGATTTATGATGTGAATATTCCAGATGACGGTGTTTTTTCCGATATTCAAAATCTCATAATGTCTCTTGACGGCATAAAGGAGATACTCACGGACAGCAGCATCACAACGGTCAGACTTGTTATCAACCTTGAAAAAATGGTCATCCGGGAGGCGCAGAGGGCGTTTACATACATGAACATGTTCGGGTACATGGTGGATTCCGTTTTTATCAACAGAATCTTTCCGCCGGAGATTGGCGACGGCTACATGGAAAAGTGGAAAGATATTCAAAAAAAATATTCCAAACAGGCCGAGGAAGCATTCTCTCCCCTTCGCATATTCAGAGCGAACCTTATGGACAATGAAGTTCTTGGGGTCCAACAACTTGAAAGGTTCGGCGATCATATATTCGGGGAAGAAAATCCCGCCGATGTATTTTGCAGGGAAAAACCTATAAAGATAAACAAGGAGAACGGCAAATTTGTTCTCCAATGGCACATACCAGGTGTTAATAAAGAAGAGGTTGATATGTGGATAAAGGGAGATAATCTTATCCTCAAGACCCCGAAATATATGCGCAACATGTTACTGCCGTCGGCGCTCGCCGGCAAGGAGATAGGCGGGGCGAAGTTCCATAAGGATTACCTTGATATTACATTTTCATGAATTGTGTCATTGCCTGCAGCTTGACGTTTTTTGAAGATGGGGTTTGGGGAAGTCTTGTTATGAAATATAATTAACGTTATAATATCAAGAGAAACGGAAATATTTCCCGCTTCCCGCTTTCCATTTCCTGTGTAGAGGTGAACCAAGTGAAAAATCTAAGAATATTACTCACATTTATACTCATATTTGTCTTTATTATTGGAATGTCTGCGTCACAAATTATTCCCGCTCTTGCACAATCCCCTCCCCCTATCGTCCCGGGTGGGTATGCCACATGGGACGCAAAAGATCAAAACGGCGTTATGAAACAGATGAGGAAGCTGACAGGGCATTTCAATGTCAATTCGAAAGTCAGCACATCCGATCCTGAAAATTGCGGAAATTGCGGAAAAAACTTCGATGAGCTTTTGAACCAGGCAGAGATTATGGGACTTAATTTTTTGGCTTTTACCGACAACAGCGTTAACCTCTCATCAAGGGTGTTTTTCCTTTTAAGAGGGGTACTTCTTGCAAGAGCAACCGGCGACAAACCTTCCCTCTGCGGATTCAACTGGACGGGAAACGCCGGCATTTCTATGAGTTCTCTTGCCGGCATATCGGTTGTGGGATGTGACAATTTTGCCTATTATTCATCAAGTGGAAGTGAAATTCCGGTCGGCGCCGCATACCGCGAACTGGATTATATCCTTCCCAACATGAGTGATTCCGAAGGAAATCCCGTCTATATATCAGAGAAAACATATGTTAACATAATCAGTAACGGAAAGTATAAATATCAATCCTCTTCCACATACAATCAGATTGATAGCCTGCTGAACGAATATGTTGAGCATTGGACTAACGAGGGCATAAACCTCGATTTTATCCTTGGCGGAGAAACGCTCAAGGAATTGAGACTGGATCTTGAAAACCGTTTTGACACATTAAATCAGACTCTGGGCTTGAGAGTACCGAAGGTTAATTTTGACGATCTCAATAACTGGATACAAATGGAGGGCAATTCGAACCTCTATCTTTCTGCAATGTTCTGCTACCCCGTGGGGGGAGATTCGGTGGAGGAATGGGCGGAGGAATTTTTTAAACAGAAATACAGCGATAACGCCGCAAAATATTTTACCCTGGCTGAAGTGAGAACGGAGGGAGCCAATCTTGACACAACATTATACCACGCCGCCCTGGCAAACGGATGGAAGGTATCCCCCGCAACGGCACTTAACAATACCAACGAGATTCCAGCAATTGCACAGAACTTCTATACGGGAGCATGGTCGGAAGCGCCACAGTCAACCGATGCAAAAGCATATATGAGGAATTTGCTTGAAGCTTTCAGGAAGAGAAGAACATTTGTCAGCAATATGAGAGAGGGACTCATTCGATTCTATGCCAGAGATAGCCTTAATCAGACCGCCGCTCTTATGGGAGACACAATAACACAGGACAAAGGAGTGTTAATTCATCTCAACATCGGCTATCCAAAGATAAGTAACCGTATCTATCTATTCAGACCAAGGCTTATTATTGTCTATACCGACGGGGAATCCAAGAGCTATCCCTTCTTTTCATACTATAAGGATATCACGGGACCCGGGCCGGGAGATCTCAGAATCGACAGGGATTATGAAAGATGTGTTGATTCTTTGAAGAATATCAGTAGTTTTTATTGTATTATTGATTGCTACGAAGTTATGGGTGAATCCGGGGGTAAAAAGCAATACGAGGATACATGGTCATATTACAAGCTCTGGAAATACTTCAAAGATGATAAACTCACAACCACACATTCTCAAATGGTTTCAGGCCCCATTTTCGTGGAGATATAAAAGTATCTATTCACCGCAAAGACCACAGAGAATTTTGTAGGAGGGACGTCCCCGTCCCGATAATATCTCTTCACGCCCTTTGCTTCTTTGCGGAGGCGGGGCACAGATCCCCGAAAAGAAAAACGGGACACTTACTACATTTATTCCTGAATAGCGTTGTCCGCGTTTAACATATTTTGTTTATTTATTTATTGTTTAATGCTTACATCTTTTCTGCCAGTTTTGCACCGCCTGCACAAAGAGCGACTCCAGCTCCACCGCCAAGAATACCTCCTACGACGGCTCCAACAGCGCCACCAATGACGGCTGCGCCGGCAAAAGCTCCTCCAGTGGCTGCAACGGCAGTAACTCCGAGAAGCAATATCCCCGCTTTTACAAAGCCCTTCAATACTCCTGATGATGCAGGTCCGCTTCCCTGGCTGCTTTTTCCCAGGAAAGATTTTACGCCCATCAGATGGGAATCCTTTGCCTCACTTTTTTTAAAGCTGTCACCTTTTATTACAGCAGAAGGCTTTTTCTGAGCAGCTTTTGTGGTTTTATTTAAATTAGCTGTTAAAGCTTGCTGTCCTATTGGTTGCATAGTCATTTTCATAACCTCCAAAAAATTTAAATATTGTTTCTTATTTATGTGTCCATTTTAACATTATTTGTAGCGAAGTCAATATTCATGTTGTTAACAAAAAGTAAACAAATGAAAGATATGAATTATGTCCCCATTATCTAAAATTCCGCCTTTCTCAACACTCTCTTCTCCCACCTCCCTTTTCCCAATTCCCTTTCCCCTTTCCCCTTCCCTTTTCCCATTTCCCTCTTCCCATTTCCCTTAACGTGAGGCAGGGAAATCAATATTAAAATCTAACATTTCATTACCATAAGGAAAATATTTTTTTAAGGATGATTATCATATGTACAAGGTTGAAGAATTATTCATGGTTCTTTCAAAAGAAAAAAAGGATCTAAAGCCCAATCATGCCTATAAACCTGCAGAAGAAGGCCTTTTGAAGGCAATGTTTTTTTTTAGGTGGCTCAATAAAAAGGATTACAAGAATACCGATAAAGTGGTGGAAGCTTTTGTCAAAAACAAAATCCCCGAGCAACAGCTTGAGCATTACGGATGTGCCCTGAATATGATAGACAATTACGAAACGGAAGAAGAAGTCAAGAAGGCGATTGTCTATATAAACGAGGAATATAAAAAGAAAACAGGGAAAGAAATCCTTGACTCCATCCCGGAGCCTAAAATACGAAGACGGGTAATGAAAAATGTCTATATTGCCTACAAGGAATCACTCGACAGGCTGAAAAACCGTGCCAGGGCGCTAAAATCATTTATAACAATATTATGGGTTGCTATAGCAATTCTTTTATTCACCAACGTTGCGCTGGTTTTAACCGGAATTTATCACGTATTACTTATAAAAATAATTCCGGGAGTTTTGAGCGGGAATGAATTTCTATTACAATATGGCGGAAACATCCTGGGAGCACTCCTATTCATTATCCCATCATTGATTATCATCTTCGTATTCAGACACAGGATAAATGAATTCAGCAAGAAAAGCAGCGTTTATCCTGAGTTCATAAGCTTGATGGAAAACAACCTGAATGAATTTAAAATGAAACTTAAAGAACTGAATGTGAATGTGGAATAAATTATACCTGAATGGATAAGCTGTATTCACAAAATCATGTCTTATTACTTGGGCGATGGGACGCCGCCCCCACCATTATAACAATGTTGGTGACTGCGGCGGTGGCTGCGGCGTCTCGCCGCAGAAAAAAGATAAAGAAAAACCATTTTTTCGACAGCCCCCATACCAGGCTTCCGTATTCCATTATCCAATCGGAACTTGTTCTTTACCTCTTGACATGATGTTTTATATATGTTAAATTATGGATGTTCTTTAAGCGGGCCATTAGCTCAGTAGGTTAGAGCGCACCCCTGATAAGGGTGAGGTGTGTGGTTCGACTCCACAATGGCCCATTACAAAAGTAAGATGTTGGTTTTCCAGCATCTTAAAGTATTTGTAAGTTTTCGTTTTTCACAACTTGGGGATGTAGCTCAGCTGGGAGAGCGCCTCCCTTGCACGGAGGAGGCCGTCGGTTCGAGTCCGTCCATCTCCATTACAAGAGTAACGAGAAAAACCCGTGGTTTCAAGTGAATCACGGGTTTTTGTTATTGTCGATAGAGTCCAGGAAATTTATTTAATATAGTTTCTTCCTAAAACCCTATTGACAGGAAGTAAATTATCAGCTATAATAAGCTATGATAATCAATGAGTATTAACAATAAGCTTTAAAGGGAGGTGGATCGGTGGAAAAAGATATTCTTAACGTGGAAGAAGCGGCCGCTTTTTTGAAAACTTCGAAGCCTACATTCTATCGATGGCTGGGACAGGGCAAAATTAAGGGATTCAAGGTTGGGAGGGAATGGCGGTTCTATAAATCGGACCTTGTTTCATTTATGGAATCATCAGACCAGGAAAAAGAGTCGCTAAAAAAGGAACTTCGAAGAATGGATGATTACTTTGCAGAAAGACTGAAGAAAAAAGGAATTCAAATTGATTGATCCCTCATTTTAAGTGTATTTCGTAACTATTCACCGCAGAGAACGCTGAGGGCGCAGAGTTTTTAATGATGTTTAACTTTAGACAATTATTAATTCCATTATATTTGGGTAGATGCTGGTCTCTCGACCAGCATAAAACGTTGCAAAATCGTGGTTGAAATCCCCGCAAAAAGGGGCTGAATAGTTACTGTATTTCTATCATAATATCAGATCAAAAGGAGGTAAAATATGAAAGCAATTAATACCGGGCATTATTTTGAGCCTGTGGATGAAGAGGAAAAAATCACATATGAGCTATGGAAAAAAATTATGATTGACGCTGTAACGGAGAGGGCGTCAGACATTCACCTGGAGCCTCACAGGAGCGATTCGGCGATTCGTCTCAGGGTTGACGGCACTTTGAGGGAAATCTCAAGGCAAAGTAATGATGTGTTGAAAGCCCTGGTCAGGATTATCAAGAAAATCGGGAACTTGAATCCCGATATTGAAGCTCTGCCACAGGACGGGAAAATCATATTTAAGACGGATAAAACCGATAAAGCCGGGGACAGGGAAAAGACGTTCGACTTTCGTATTTCCACATTCCCTACGGTGTTCGGAGAGAAGATCGTGTTGAGAATTCTGGATCCCGGGAGAGTGGAATTCGCTCTGAAAGAGGGGCTTTCATACATCGGATTTTCCGAGGATAATTTGAAATTGATGGAATCGATCCTGTCGAAGCCATATGGATTGGTGATTTTTTCGGGACCCGCCGGATCGGGAAAGACTACCACTGCATATTCCGCCCTTGCTCACCTTGTCCGGGAAACAAAGGGGATGTGCAATATACTCTCTATCGAAGAACCTGTCGAATATATCCTGGACGGCGTAAACCAGACCCGGGTTGATTCCGACGGCGAGTTCAACTATCTCAGCGCTATGAGGGCGATGATGAGGCAGGATCCCGATGTCGTATTCGTGGCGGAAGTGCCTGATTTTCCCAGTGCGCAAATGCTTTTACAGGCGGCGTTGACCGGTCATCTTATACTGACGCAGGTGAACAGCTCGGATGCGGCACAGTCGATCCACAGCTTTTTCGAGATGGGAGTGGAACCATACCTTATATCGATGATCCTGGAGGGCGTGGTCTCTCAGCGACTTGCAAGGATGATTTGTCCCAAATGCAAGAAAGAGATACCTGCAAGGAAGGAGCTTATCGAGAGAATAAAGGATGAAGTTGACAACCCCGAGAATATCACCCATTTTTACAGAGGAGAGGGATGTAAATACTGCAAAGATACCGGTTACAGAGGAAGAACAGGGATATACCAGGTAATCCCCCGCAATGATGAGTTGATTGATTTTCTCACCAGGAAACCCAATCCCGGCGAGATCAGGAATGAGATGGATCGACTCGGCATTCCTTCTTTGAGAAAAATGGCTATACGAAAAGCTGTAGAAGGAATCATCACACTGGAGGAGGCCCTCAGGTGCACATGGATATAAGGGGATCTTCCGGGCAACATGACAGGATTCACTCCTCATTTTGCGTAAATCCTGATCTTATTAAATCAGAGTGTTTTACAAATGACTATTTTTCTGCCCGGAGCATTTTTCAAGGAGACCTTCCAAGTTTATCATGAGTTGATTAAAAGACCCCCGGCCTTGGGAAAGGAACCGGTAAAACAGTCCATTTGGTATCTGAAGTTGAAAAATTGATCCGGATATATTAGAATCTTCATAACTATTTATAAAGGATTTCCGAAGCATTGAAAAAACAAATTAGGAAATAAATAGAAACCAGCAAGAATAAAGGAGGTCTTTTTGATGATAAAAAATGAAGAAGAAACAAAATCTGTTGATTTTATAAGGGAAATTGTTAATAAAGACATGGAAAGCGAGAAATGGGGAGGGAGAGTTCATACCAGGTTTCCTCCCGAGCCTAATGGGTACCTTCATATTGGACATGCAAGGAACATATGCCTGAACTTCATCCTTGCGGATGAATACGGCGGACTTTATAACCTGCGTTTCGATGACACAAACCCCGTCAGCGAAGAAACCGAGTATGTGGAATCCATGATTAAAGATATTCACTGGCTCGGCTTCGACTGGGGAGACAGGCTTTTCTATGCCTCCAATTATTTCCCGCAGTTATATGACTTTGCCGTGGAGCTGATAAAGAGGGGCAAAGCTTATGTCTGCGATCTCACTGAAGAAGAAATCCGCGCTACAAGAGGAACCGTAAAAGAACACGGAAAGGAAAGTCCATATCGGGTTCGTTCCATAGAGGAGAACCTGGATCTCTTCGAGCGCATGCGGGACGGTGAATTCAAGGACGGCGAGAAAACCCTGCGGGCGAAAATCGATATGACTCACCCCAATATGAAGATGAGGGACCCCGTCATGTACCGGATTCGTCACATCACCCACCACCGCACCGGCGACAAATGGTGCATTTATCCCATGTACGATTTTACTCACTGCCTCTCCGACTCCATAGAGGGAATCACACATTCCATATGCACCCTGGAGTTTGATGTAAACCGCCCCCTGTATGACTGGTATCTTGATCAACTGGAAGCTTATCACCCACAGCAGATTGAGGCCGCAAGGGTTAACCTGTCGCATACGATTCTCAGCAAGCGAAAGCTTCTTCAATTGGTGGAAAAGGGATTTGTAAATGGATGGAGTGACCCCCGGATGCCCACCCTGTCAGGACTTCGACGCCGTGGATATACCCCCGCTTCAATCCGGGAATTTTCGGATCGGGTCGGCGTTGGGAGATCGGAAGGCACCGCCGAGATGGCATTGCTGGAATTTTGTATTCGCCAGGAACTTAATTTCAGCGCAACCAGGGTCATGGTTGTCCTTCGACCGGTGAAACTCATCATTGATAATTACCCGGAAGGTAAGGTTGAGATGATGGAGGCAATCAACAACCCGGAGGATCCGGAAGCAGGCACGAGAATGCTGCCTTTCTCAAAAGAGATGTATGTAGAGCTTGACGATTTCCGCGAGGATCCACCCAAAAAATGGTTCAGACTTGCTCCCGGCAAGGAAGTCAGACTTAAACACGCATACTACGTAACTGTTACCGATGTCGTAAAGGACGAGAAAACAGGTGAGATTACAGAGCTTCATTGCACCTACGACCCCGAATCAAGGGGCGGAGGCACTCCCGACATGAGAAAGGTCAGGGGAACTATTCACTGGGTATCCGCCGATCATGCCGTTGACGCCGAGGTTCGCCTTTACAACAATCTGTTTACCGTGCCGGAACCCATGGGCGAGGAAGGCGAATATACCGACTATATCAATCCGACTTCTCTCGAAGTTCTGGAAGGCTGCAAGATGGAACCGGGACTTATTAACGCAAAAACCGGGGAGAAGTTCCAGTTTATGAGAAAGGGATATTTTTGTGTAGATCCAGATTCCACAGATAAGATGAAAGTATTTAACAGGACGGTAACACTCCGCGACTCATGGGCGAAGATTGAGAAGAAACTTAAAAGGAGGCTATAATGCACATACATCGAATTGAGATTCATAATTTCAGGTGCTTGAAGCATATAGATGTAAATGACCTAGGAGCGATGAATATCTTAATTGGTGCAAATAACTCGGGAAAAACAGCTTTTATAGAAGTTCTTCATCATGCTTTGGGTTATTCTGGAAGAAACGCTCCAACCGAAGATGACTTTTTTGTTGATTCGAAAGCCTTCAACCCAAAAAAATCAGAACCAATTAGAGTGATTATTGAATTCAGAGAAACTCCTGACAGTCGCTTTTCTGACAATATAAACAATGATTTTTTAGATATTATTCAATATGATGAGGATATTATTCCTGATAGATATAAAGATGAAATTGAGCCGATTAGATATATTATACTTAAGTATGAGTATAGTTTTAATAAATCAAGAAGCAGATACATAGAATCCTGGTGTTTTATCAAAAAGGATGGTTCTGAAATCATTAAGTCAAAAGTTTCAAATAGTCGTAAATCATATTTCCCCTATTTTCTTATGAAAGCTCTCAGGGATGCTTCTGACGAGGTGAAGAGGAAATATTCTAATTGGGGAAAGTTGAAATACAGTGTGGACTATTCGAACAAACAAGAAAAACTAAAGAAACTTGTCGATAGAATCAATAAACTGCTTATTAGCGATGAAAATATTTTATCAAATCTTATCAGTGAAATAATGAAAATCGGAGACTACCTTGATTTTGGTAAGGGACCAGGTGATATTTTCCTTCGGGCAATGTCTGATAGAGGTTGGGAATATCTTGATAATCTGAATGTATTTTTGAGATCACGAGACTCATTTGCATCAATACCTCTTGAGAAACATGGCATGGGTGTTCAGAATTTTGTGATTCTTTTTATTCTGAATGCATACTTAGATATTGCTTTGCCGATAAGTATTGAGAACAAAGAAACTACCCCAATTATTGGCATTGAAGAACCGGAAGCTCATCTTCATCCACAGGCACAAAGAGCAATCTTTAGGATGTTGTCAGATATCAAGGGACAAAAATTTATAAGTACCCATTCATCACATTTTTTACGTGAATCTGACATTTACAACTTCCTTCTATTTAAAATGGATTCAGGAAAGACTCTTATTAGCAGAATTCCGAGATATAAGCCATCTTTTGATATCAAATATGGTTATCCGGATATTTGGTATAAAAATAACCTTTTCTTAAATAATTTCGAACAAAATAAAATAAAGCGATATATGTTATATAAAAATGCTGATATATTCTTCTCAAAATTATTTATTCTTTGCGAAGGAGATAGTGAAAAAGTCTTTTTAGAGATCCTATGTGAACATATACTGGGTAAATCGCTTGCACAATTGGGAGTTTCTATCATTCCATGTGATTCCAATACAAATTATAAACCTTTCTTAAAAATCGCTTCGAAAGAATCTTTAAATCTTCTGTGGATAATATTCTCTGATTCAGATAAAAATACAAGAAACAAAGTAGAGAATCAAGTCAGGAGTAGCGAATATGATTTTGAAAAAGTGAAAAAGGATATAATTTTTCTCTATAAAGGTCAAGATTTAGAAAAACATTATATTAGAGAATTAGGTTCGTCATTAGTTATTAATATTTTGAGAGATTCATATATGAGAAATGATTTTGAAAAATTCCATAATAGTAAGCCAAATTCCTCTGAGGAACAGATACTCAAAGATTTTCTGAAAAAATATAAAATTCCAGCAGCTGAAATTGTCGCTGATTATATAGTCTCCAAGAAACTTACAATTCCCAGGAAAGTCAAACAATTGGCTAACAGAATAAATTCCAAACTAAAACTGAGATAGTTGGTGATAAGTATGAATGACAACATGCTAGATGGACTTAATGAACAGCAGAGAAAAGCTGCTAAACACAAAGATGGGGCATTGCTTCTTTTAGCAGGCCCCGGTTCTGGAAAAACAAAAGTCCTTACAAGAAGGATTGTATATTTGTTGTCGCAATCCAAGGAAGAAAAGTTTCATATACTCGCTCTTACATTCACGAAAAAAGCTGCGAATGAGATGAAAAAAAAAGTCCAAGCTTTGGTTGGGGATGAAATATCACGGTTATTTATCGGTACATTTCACAGCTTTTGTTGGAATGTTTTACAGACTTATGGAAATTATATCGGTCTGAAGTCTGAACTTACTGTTTATGATAAAGATTCATCAATTCAATTAATGGATGAATGCATTAACGATTTAATTAAAGAATCAGGTGAAAACCTGGAATCGAGAGAATTTTTTAAAAACGTAAAAAGAAATATCTCAACATATTATCATAAATTTGAACAATGGAAAAATACATTGAAACCTTACGATGAAATTTACGAAAATAAAGAAGAAATTCCGGAATTAATTTTACTTTTTAAAAAATATAACGAAACTCTTATACGAAGTGGTGCTCTTGATTATGGCGATCTTGTTTATTACACCTTACAACTTTTTCATAAGAAGAAGTTCATCCTAAGACAATACAGAACATCCTACAGATATATTTTGGTAGATGAAGGACAAGATACAAACTGGATACAATATAAATTCCTCAATATTTTTTGTGGCGAAGTTCATAAGAATGTTTTCATTGTGGCAGATGAAGATCAACTTCTCTATGAGTGGAACGGAGCGAATCTTCGATATCTATTGAATTTTGTTAAAGAGTTTAAGGCAGACAAATTTCAACTACTTGTCAATTATAGATGTCCGAATGAAATTATTGAAATTGCATCGAGCTTGATTGAGAAAAACATCATAAGAACAACGGGCAAGAAACCAATGGAGTCTCAAAAAGCAAAACCTAATTGTTGTGTTTTTTTGGAGTCTCTTAATTCTCCCGATGATGAAATAGATTTTATAACTAAGAAAATTATTAAGATTAATGATTTTAAGAATACCTGTGTTATGGCAAGGAATCGGTATATTTTGGAACCGCTACGACAAAAATTTGAAGAAATCGGTATAGAAGTTTATATGCCAATGCGGGAGGAACTCTTTGCCACGGACGAATTTAAATCTTTAATAATCATTTTGAATTGTGTTTTTAATGAAGACAGTATAATTCATATTAGACAGTTTTATAATTATTTTAGAGCAAGCGATAATCTCAAATTAGAAGAGATGCCAATACCAACACCAAAACCAGATATGCAATCAACTGTTTTTGCGAGGGTTTTGAATTTCCTGTCAGAGAATGAAGAAACAGGAAAACCTTGGTCCATAAAGCTTATTAATCTATTGCAATCTTTTCTTTTGGATAAGAATAGCTTCTTTAAATATATCAATGAAATACTTGGATTTATCATTGGCAAGACAAAAGAAAAAGTATTATCCACAGATAGTGAAGAGAATGAATTGCTTCGCCGGGATTATGATGTGCTTGACAAAATTATCAGAAAATACAAGAGTAAGCAAGAAGATTATACTCTTAACACCTTTTTAAGTGAAATTGCTTTATCAGGAAAAGATGAGTATTTGAGTATTAATGGTGTTTCTCTACTGACTGTGCATGCCGCAAAAGGACTTGAATATGATTATGTTTTCATAATGACTCTTAATGAAAGAGTTTTTCCTGACTATCGTGCATTGAGTAATACTCGAAAGATTGAAGAAGAGAGAAGAAGTTGCTATGTTGCAGTAACAAGGACAAAAAAGCAGCTTTATTTATCATATACAAAATTTCGTACTACTAGATATGGGACTTGGCCACAAGAACCATCTCGTTTTCTTGAAGAGATGGGGCTACTTTGAAAGAAAAGAAGTCTATTGGTCTGTTTGAGAATTTGTCAAATCCCGTCTTTATAAGGCCAAGAGTGTGTAATAATATATGAACTATTGCCTGATTTTTTCTGAATTGATTGATACTCCGGGTGATTCCCGAGTCGAAACCCAATACCTGATTCCAGAAAAAATCGTTCATTTTGATTTTGCCCTGTCGTTGCATAAATCTCGTTTCTTTTGCCATTTGATAGAGTATCTCATTGGGAAGGAAGGATTTTACCGTTTGATCGAAAAAGTTCTTTTTACTGGTAGCCATTATATATATCAACTCCTTAAAATGTTTTGTTTTTATACTGTATATATTGGCTACCGGTTTTCAAGCTTATGCAAGAGATAAAAATATTTTTTTGGCCGATCATGTATGGGATTTATCCGGGGGAACGAAAGGAAGCCACCACCCTTTACCACTCCAACCACTTCAGTGGCTTCCCAAAAGAAGGAGAATGGACGGTGTATCTTATTATCCCACCTTCGTATTTATCCTCCGTGTCCTCGGTGGTGAAAAAACATTATCAGACCCTATACCCACAAAAACACTCAGTTCTTCTTTATCCAACGCGCCATATCTTCAACAACTTTTTTTGACACATTTCCGGGTTTCATATATTCTGCGGGTATGCTTTTGCCCTTTCCGGGGATAAAAAGGTGATTCAGGAGAGGATATGTAATAAAACTGACATTTTTCTTCCCTGACAGCGCATTTTTCCAGCCCCGGTAATCATCCATCGTTACCTGGTAATCTCTTTCACCCTGAATAACAAGCACAGGTCTTTTAATTTTCTTCGCCTCAACAGCGGGCTTATAGTCCCTTACATCAAGCCAGAAGCTTGCGGGCATGCCCAGGGGAAGCTCGGTTAGCGCAGTATCCTTTGTAAGACCGGGATCCTTGACCCTGGCTATCTGCTTCTTGAGCTTTGCAAGTTCTTTCTTTTCATCATCCGATATTTTTCCGTCAAGTGAGAAAATATAATTATATTGATACCAGATAACATCTTCAAGGGGTTTCGAGGTCCCTGCCATAATTATGAATCCGCGGGCGGAGGGAGCGGCCTCAGCAATACGGGGGATAAACATTCCGCCGAGGCTATGACCCAGCACATATATCTTTTTAGGATCAATCTTCTTCATTTTCTTCAGAAGCTTGACGGCAAGCACAGCGTCATCAATCGTTTCTTCTTTTGATGTCAATTTTTTCAGATTTGCAAGCAGTTTCGCGCCATGGTGCTTTGTTCTCTTTTCATACCTCAGCACTGCAACACCCGTTGAAGCAAGCCCATGGGCAAGATCCTTGAACGGTTTATTGCTCCCGACGGTTTCGTCCCTGTCATTGGGACCCGAGCCATGCACCAGCAAAATAACAGGAAAAGGTCCTTTGCCTTTTGGGATTGAGAGAGTCCCCGGCAATGCCCATTTACCTTTACCCACGGTAACTTCCTTCTCTGTAAATGCTCCGGGTTTGACATAACCAGGTGATTTATACTTTACCGCTGATTTTGTCGGCACAAACCACATGCCGGATATCAGTTTCCTGGAATCGAAAACTAGCTTCAAGTCGAAACTGTATTTTTCAAATTTCGTGGTTACAAATACAATGTTATATTTATCCTTTTTCTCAATCCTCATTCCGGTGATTTTCTGAGCTTGTCCCACCTTGTGAATCAGTGATTCCCATACTTTTTTGAGCTTTTCCGGCGCAAACTCCTTTTTCATAACCTCATCAAAATAACCGGTGGCCGCTTTATAATTCTTTTTTTTGAGAAGCTCTATGAATCCCCTTGATTTTTTATCAAGTCCTTTGAAGTCGGCGGACTTTATCTCGCTTGCAAATACAAGAGAGGTAAAGGACAAGATGAATGCAAAAATAATGAGAATAGCAGATATTTTTTTCATGGCATTAATCCCCTTTCAATGTTTGTAATTGTTAATTTCATCAGAATTAATATTATCTCCTTTTGCTTGAGAGCGGTTAATAATTACCTGTGATCAAAAAAGGGAAATGTGTTCATTAAAAAAATACTTCTATATGCCATTTGAGATAATAAGACATAATGAAAAACTGCTAAAAGAAGAAAAACACCTGATTAAATTCGGCAGGGAGGCGATGTTTAACGTCTGCCTTGTATATCCGAATACATATTTTGTCGGCATGTCGAACCTGGGTTTCCAGGTGATATACAAGCAGATAAACTCCAGCCCGAATTTTTTCTGTGACCGTGCCTTTTATCCCGATCCGGGGATACTTGAGTTATACAAGAAAAGTAAGAGAAAGCTTATGTCACTTCTCACAGAGAGGCCTCTCCAGGAGTTTGATATAATTGCGCTTTCAATATCATACGAGACCGACTATATAAATATGCCGGAAATTCTTGAGCTTGCCGGGATTCCGCCTTTGTCAAAGGACAGGGATAATTCACACCCCCTGATTATTGCCGGGGGAACTGCGGTTTCCATTAATCCTGAAGTAATAGCCGACTTTGTTGACATTTTTGTAATAGGCGAAGGTGAGCAACCCCTGGAGCAATTGTTATCGTTATTCTCAAACAACTCGGGAGGGAATAAGAATGAACTGATGTTAAAATCCGCCGGGATTCCCTCCGTTTATGTGCCGTCTCTTTATGAAGTAAAGTATGATGATGAGGGTTTTATACAGGATGTCAAATGCCGTCATGATGTAGAATATCCGGTAAAAAGGAGTATCCTAAAACAAGTTTCCGGCGATGTTCATTCATACATATTGACCGGCAACACGGAATTCCCTGATACATTTCTGATTGAAGTATCAAGGGGATGTCCTTTTTCCTGTAAATTTTGCTGTGTGAATTTAAACAAGCCATATCGGTATGTTAAAGTTGAAAAAATATTTAAATCAATTGATCTTGGATTATCATTAACGAAGCGAATCGGGTTGTTGGGGGCGGCGGTGGGAAGTCATCCTGATTTGAAGGAAATTCTGCACTATATTGAGAGAAAAAAGGGTAATGTCAGCTTCTCGTCGGTGAGGGCCGATGTTCTTGAGCCTGAAATTGTGGAATTATTCTACAGACTGGGACAAAGAACAATTACGATTGCGCCGGAAGTCGGCTCCGACAGGCTCCGGCATTCGATAAACAAGACAATGAAAAACCGGGATGTTCTTCATCTTGCAGATTGCGCTCTTGATATTGGCTTCAGGGAAATCAGGGTTTATTTCATGGTCGGACTTCCCGGCGAGATTGACGAGGACATTCAGGAGTCAATAGATCTCCTGTCATCATTAAAATCCCTTGCAAAAGTCAGGGGTGGAAAGATTGTAGTAAGCTTGAACCAGTTTATTCCAAAGCCCGGGACGAGTTTTGAGAATGAGCCTTTATCGTCTTCAAGGAAAGTATCCGGAAGAATAAAAAAATTAAAAAAGCCTTTTGCGAGGGATAAAATTGTGGAATTTCGCGTGGAAAGCTTGAAAGAGATGTTCCTGCAGGCATTTTTATCCCGGGGAAGCAGAAAATTCAGCAAATATGTCCTTGAGAATTATGGTATCTCCATATCGGCAATTGCAAAAAACATCAAGCGACTGGAGGATCCTTCAATTGACTCCCTGGTATATTCGGTAATTCCCACTGATAAAATCCCTCCGTGGAAGATTATAGCAGGACTCACATAATTGTCATTCTGAGCGATATACGGGAGAGTTGCTTTACTCCGACGGCTTTCTCAAGGACGGGTTTATGTTGACAGACGATGATTTACCAAGCGAAGAATCTCGACTCCGGTGGTCTGGAGGAATAGGGTCTCAATATTAATGATGATTGTTTTGAGGAGAACCGGGGAGCAGAGATCCTTCGCTGATTAAGACATCGGAGGTATGGTATCCTCGTTCTTGCCAGGATTGTTCCAACAAAGTAAATCGATCATTTTCCGCTCAGGATGACAGCCGATGGGGATCGTTGTTGAGGAGTATCCTCTTCTTTTAAATCTCTGCGTCCTCTGCGCCCTCCGCGGTGAATAATAAAAAAACAAACCGAGGGAATTTCTTGCAACCCATCTGATTTTTGGGTAGAATTTACTTATGAACAAACTCACGCTTTTCTCAACACTTTTGTTTAAAAATACACCGGTATATGTTCATTACGGCATAACGCACAGGTGCAACCTGCGTTGCAGGATGTGCGGCGTATGGAAAACCGGGGATAGGGAAACCGAGCTTTCTGTTGATCAGATAGACCGGATGTCGGAAATACTTCACAAATTGGGAACACAGGTAATATCCATAGGCGGAGGGGAGCCCCTCGTCAGGGAAGACCTGCCCGAAGCTGTCGGTGCGTTTATTAAGAGGGGAATATCCGTCAGGATTCTTTCCAACGGCGTTATTGAAGATTACAGCAGGCTTCAGAAAGTTATTGACGCCGGGGCAGTCAATTTCTCGATATCTCTGGACACCCTTGATCCCGATTTGCAAAATGACATAATAGGAAGACAAGATGCCTTTAACAGGGTTATGGACACATTATTATATCTTGCCCCCATATTAAAAGAGAAAAACGGGCTCGGTCTCATAAACACCGTTGTAAGCTCCGCAAATCTGGACTGCCTTCCCGACCTCGTTGATTTTGCGGAGAAAATCGGGTTCTATGTATCTTTCGTTCCTCTTGAAGTCCATCAATTTTCAGGAAAATTACTCGGATGCACCGAGACGATGCAGGATCTGACTTTCACGCAGAAAGATCGGGAGAAGGCGGAGCAGGCTTTTAATGAACTTGTTGCCCTGAAAGCGCAGGGTAAACCCGTTTTTAACTCCAGTTCATTTTTGAAATGTGCCGGGAAATATATGTCGGGAAAAGAATACAAATGGGATTGTCGGGCAGGCACTCTTTACTTTTCAATCAGTCCGGAGGGGTATTTCTCGGTATGTCATCATTTTTCCGGATACACGATGCAGGGCAGTGAATTATCTATACTTGATCCCGATTTTCTAAAAATATTTAAATCGAAAGAATATAAAAACAATGCCAAAAAAATCCAGTCTGAATGCCTGTCCTGTCTCCGTCCCTGCTGGGCTGAGATTTCATATTTATTCAACGACTATAGTGCCCTTATAGAAATGATGAACATTCAATTTGGTAAATCCTATCCAAAAAAAATTCCAACAAGAAAAGAAATATTACACTAGCGCTGCAAATAAAAGGCCATGTAAAAGTAGAGATGTAATTTGCTTAGTTTATGGAAACAGGAAGGGAGAAGTGAAACAGATGGTTTCACTCACAAGACGGGCTGCTGAAAGAATCCGAAATGACAAGGACGGAAAGAGGTATTTAAGAGTTATTACAAAGGATAAATCTGAGCGTTCTATATTGTATAACTTAAACTATACCAATGATGTGAATAGTGATGATATTCTATATATGAGTTATGGAATCAAGATCCTTGTTGACAATAAGACCAGGAAGTTTTTTGAAAACCTTGAAATTGATTATCGTGGAAATAACGGACATTCAAACTTTGTGTTTGTTTGCCAGGATTCCCTTGCATTTGATTTGTAATGATTGGCTTTATTAAAAAAAACAAGAGAGGCTACGGTCTCTTTTTTTATTTTGGGACTTATTCAATTGTCATTCTAAGCGATATACGATATAGTAAATCTGACAAACTTTGTCAGAAATCTTTTTTTAAAGACGCAGAGCGGTTGCCCTCCTGCATTCCTTACAGGGAAGCCACTGAAGTGGCTGAAAAAGTAAGGGGGGGATTCCGCTCTTTCCCCCGGTTGAAACCGGGGGTTATTCTAATGGGACGAACCTGGGTTATTCTATAGTCAACCTCAATAGAAACACCATCAGGATTTCGCAATCAGAAGGCTTTGACAGCAACGTTTGAGATGATGGCAAAACTATCACGGATGACTATAATAGAACAAACCAGGGGTTATTCTACAAGCTGTTTCTAATAAGTATTTTTCTTTTTGATCTGCGGCGAGACGCCGCAGCTACCGACTTTGTTATAATGGTGGGGGTGGCGTCCCGCCGCCTAAAAAACGGTGAATTAAAAGTATTATCCGGGTTAATCCAATGATTTACTAAAATACGGGACAATTTTGACGTACGAAGAATAGCATAGTAAAGAATTTCAACTCCGGTCGCCTGGAGTAAAAAGAAAAGTAACTATCTCGACAATGTTAAATCAGTTTGCAGACCACGGTAGCGGATGTCTTTACAGTCTGTCCAATAACTATGAATTTTGGTGATAGCAACACCGTATATTGTGGTCAATTATTGGCGACACACCATATGGGGTATGTCAATAAGAGATTTTTCGAGTTGCGGGACAGACTGTTTAGACCTCCTATACAAGGGGAAGCTAAAGCTTTCCGCTACCGGCATCTGAGGATAATGTAACATTGTCAAACTATTCAGACCTCTCGCTGCAGGAGAGGCTTCCAGCCTCGATTTTATACCATTTCCAGGTCGGGAGACCAGCCTCCACCCAAATCCTGGGGTGGTCTGAATAAATACAAAAAAAAGGTCTGTGTCGCATGCCTTCGGGATTACCGCTCAGGATGACGGTTTGGAAGACACTTGAAAAATAAATCCGGTTTCGCTATAATATAGCAATCATTTAATTGGAAGTATAGAAGTATATATGAGCAACCATATTGATACCATTTCCGATGAGAATAACGGAATTGAGAAGAACCGCCTGCCGGGAGAAAAAGAGCCGGAGCCGGTTGATATTAAATCGGTCAGAAAAAATATCACTTCCCTTGCGATTCCATCCATCGGTGAGTTTATTCTCCATATGTCTATAGGTATCGTTGACCTTGCTTTTGTCGGCAGGCTTGGAGCGGAAGCAACGGCATCTTCCGGGATAGCGTGGCAGGTTATCTGGTTCATGAGCATGCTTTTCTTCGGCATAAACGCAGGGACAATAGCCCTGGTTGCAAGATATACGGGTGCGGGACATAAGGAAAAAGCACAGGCGGCGGCGGGACAGTCGTTGATAATTGCCACAATATTATCATTTTTTGCCACGCTTTTCTTTATTTACTATGCTGATGGAATCCTTAGAATTCTGGGGGCAAAACCTGATATAACACAGATGGGCGCCTCATACCTCAGGATTCTCGCCTCATCTTTCATGTGCATGTCGTTGATGATGAATATTACCGCATCCATCAAGAGCTCGGGGGATACAAGAACACCAATGTTTATCGCCGGTGCTTTGGTGGTATTAAATGTTTTTCTCGACTATGGACTTATTTTTGGCAAATTCGGACTTCCGGCTCATGGATTCCTGGGATCGGCCGAAGCATCCGTAATTGTCACTTCCCTGGGAACAATCTTCTGTATCACAGGAATATTCCTGGGGTGGTTCAAAATCAAGATTACTCCTGAAAACTTCCTCCGATTAAGATGGGATATCATCGGCAAGATTCTGAAGATAGGTCTTCCCGTTTCCCTGGAACATCTATTCTGGGTAACCGCCGCAGCTTTATTTGTATGGATGGTTGCGAGAATGGGGACCGTCCCCCTGGCGGTTCATAATATTTTATTAAGAGCGGAATCATTCTCATTTATGCCCGGCATAGGATTTTCCGTGGCGGCGAGAGTTGCTGTGGGGCAGGCACTGGGCGAGGGTAATAAAGCCAAGGCAAGGGCGTGTGCATGGGAATCGGTCAAGATGGGATCCGTTTTGATGGGCGCGGTGGGACTAGTTTTCGTGTTGTTCCCTCATATGTTCATTAAAATATTCACCAACGACCCGGCTGTTATTGCAGGGGGAGCGGAAACATTGAGGATCATTGGGATAATCCAGCCTATCCAGGGAATCCTGTTTGTATTGATGGGCACACTCAAGGGAGCGGGAGACACAAAGGCAACTATGGTTATCGCGTTTGTGGGACTATGGTGTGTAAGAATACCTCTGGCATATATTTTTGGAGTCACCCTGGGACTCGGCGTTCTGGGGGCATGGGGAATCGGAATGACCGTTGACATTGCTTTGCGCGCGTATCTCTGTTACCACCGTTTCCTCGGGGGAAAATGGATGAAGGTGAAGGTGTAGGTGAATAAACTCCTGTCTTGATCTCCTCAAAGACGATCCCCAAGGCTGTCATCCTGAGCGGAACACGATCACTTTTCTTTAGCAAACAAACCTTTCTCAAGAACGGGATTTGCATTCCTCCTATGTATTTCACAGCGAAGGATCTCCCACAAGAGAGTCGTCCGCGCTGTCATTCCTTCACTTCGTTCAAGGACAGGCTCTGAGCGGAAAAAGATCATCTTACTTTATTCGATCAATCT
>JAIORV010000161.1 GCA_021107945.1 Vulcanimicrobiota bacterium
CTGAAAAAAAATCGAAAATTTTCTTTCTGGGGTATTGACTTTGTTATAATAGGGACGTCCCCGTCCCGATTTCCAGCAGTAGAAGGAGAGAAATAATGAATAAATTTCCATACAGTTTTGTAGGAGGGACGTCCCCGTCCCGATTTCCGGCAGCAAAAGGAGAGAAATAATGAATAAATTTCCATACAATCCAAAAGTGGTAGGCTGGGAGCTAACTTTAGCCTGCAATATGAACTGCATACACTGCGGGTCTTCCGCGGGTTCTCCCCGCGAGAACGAGCTTGACATTGAAGAAGGATTGTCTTTAATAGATCAATTAATTGAGCTTGGGGTAAAAGTAGTTACATTATCAGGCGGAGAGCCTTTAATTCATCCCGGATGGGAAAAATATGCCAAAAAAATATCAAGTGCCGGAATTGATGTGTATATGATTAGCAACGGTCTCTTATTGAAAAAATATGCAAAAAAGATAAAAAGCGCCGGGATTAACAGGATGGGAATAAGTCTTGACGGCATGGAAGATACGCATAATTTTATCAGAAACAATCCAAAATCGTTTCAAATTGCAATGGAAGGAATAAAAGAAGCTATTAACGAGGGACTGACTTTAGGAGCAGTTACTCATATATCAAAGGCCAATTTCTCTGAGATGGAGGATATGTATGATCTTTTCAATGAAATAGGTCTGAAGTTTTGGCAGATACAGATCACTTTTTCCATGGGAAGGATGAAAGAGCATAAAGATTATTCCTTAAATCCGGAGCAGCTTCCGAAAGTCGCAGAATTTATTCATAACAAACAGAAACAAAAGGATAAAATAAGCGTTATACCGGGGGACAATGTTGGATATTACGGCGCCCTTTCAATAAGGGATAAAACCTGGAAAGGCTGTTTCGCGGGAAGACATCTGTTGGGAATTGATTCCGATGGAGCGGTAAAGGGCTGTTTGTCGCTGCCGAGAGAATTTATCGAGGGAAATATACGTGAAGAACCCCTGAGAAAAATTTGGGAAGACGTTAACAGATTTAAGTATAACAGGTATTTCTCTTTGGAGGATCTTGAAGGATTTTGCAAAGACTGCCCCAAAGGAGATCCCTGCAGAGCGGGTTGTGTGGTGACCGCTTATTCTTCGACAGGTAACAGATTCAATAATCCATATTGTATTTACAGGATTGAAAATAAAAAAAAGGAGAATTAATTAATGATTCCGGATTCTCTATTTAAAATTGCCGATAAATATTCAGGAAAAGCGGATATTATCAACGAAATCCCCTGCTCCGTCATCTCACTTCCCGGCTCAAACTCGGCTTCAATCGCGGTAAGCTTTGGAAGTGGTGTAATGTATGAGCCGAGAGATCTATGGGGTATCTCGCATTTTATAGAGCATATTCTTTTCAGAGGCTCCAAATTATTTCCTTCATTGTATGAAATCAGCAGAGCCATTGAGGGGATCGGGGGGAGAATTTCAGCCTACTCCACAAGAAATTTCTCATCATTCTGGGTGAAGACTCCGCCGGGCTTTGAAGATAAGGCGTTAAATATCCTTTGTGATCTGTTTTCAAACCCGCTTCTTAAACCTGAAGACATTTTAAGTGAAAGAGATATTATCGTACAGGAGCGCTTCAGGGAGAGAAGCAATCCTTCTTTTTTCAACTCATTATTGATTGAGGAGATTTTACTTTCTCCTCTTCCCATAAGCAGAATGCCTGTTGGTTCCGAAAAAGTTATAAACGCTTTGAATCCTCAAATATTATCGGAGCATATTAAAAAATATTATAACAAAAATAATATGTTCATCGGTGCGGCAGGAAATATTCGGCAAGATTTTAAAGATGATCTTAAAAACTTTTCGAGTCGATTCGATTCCGGTAATCCCCCAAAA
Organism: Vulcanimicrobiota bacterium; assembly: GCA_021107945.1. Classification (GTDB taxonomy): domain Bacteria; phylum Vulcanimicrobiota; class JAJTBE01; order JAJTBE01; family JAJTBE01; genus JAIORV01. Next base: position 1,883 of record JAIORV010000161.1, read on the forward strand.
GAAGCAGATTTCGTTCTCGATAATAATTTTGACGGCAAGAAAATATTTTATCTTAAGTCGAATCATAAGACCCAGGTTTTTTTATCTGCCGGTTGGAGAATAAAAATAGACAATCCTGATGAAATATTCACCTGGAGAGTTTTGGGATCTATTCTTGGTGCCGGATATACAAGCCTTTTAAATAAAAAGTTGCGCGAAGATGAAAATGTTACGTATGTATGTATGACCGGACTGAATTTTTATAAAAACACCGGGATATTTAAGACGAATCTTTCATTTGCCGACAGGAATTTTAAAAGGGTCTTATCGTTGATTCAAGAGGTAATTGACAGGATTTCTTCCGGAGACTTAGATGATAAAATATTTGTAGAGGGAAAGATAAAACATGCTTCCAGCCTTCTGTTTCGCATGGAAGATAATCTGGAAACCGCTAAAATTCTCTCTCAATACCTTTTAAATGAAAACAAATTCTTTTCGCTTAGAGATTATCTTGCCAATATTCATAATGTTACAAAGGAAGAAATAATAAACGCCGCGGGGATTCTAAGCGAGGAAAACAGAAAAATCTTATTCCAGACAGGATCGGATCTTGCAGTATCAAACTTCAAAGGGACCGATGTCGTAAATATTACATGAGATGCTTGGTGATTGTTTATTTAATTTAAGCCGAACTTGACCGGGGAAGGTCAAAGAACATTGTTAAATCAACATTTGTGATTTTTTTAGTAACAGTTCACTTTCTTAATCAATTTAGACGAGCATCAAAACAGTGATATGTAGCGATTCTCTCGGATTCTACCGAGAAACAATTTTCAAAAATTATAACATAAGTGCAATTGCAACATTCTTTTAGTAACTACATATTTGCAATAAACATCGATTTTACGCCATTCTTGATCGAAAAAAGGTCAAGTTGGGATTAAAGCAAATTTGCATCAAATCTTAGGTGAGAAAAACATTTCAGATATCCCGATACTTGCCTGAATGAGCTGGTATAGTATAATAATCGTACCACCGGAGCCGATGCTTATCACGCTAAAAAGCCCAACCTTATTATTATCCGGGTTTTCTGTATATTTTGATATTCTTCTCTCGCTAAAGAAAGCTGAACCTACAAAAATACAGTAAAATACCATAAGTAGAAATCCAAAATTTAAGCCGATAAATTTTAGGAATGCGACTATTCTGTCGATTCCCTGGAAAGAAGGGGCAGGGCCCAAATTGAGAAATGTTATAACCCAGAGTCTTGATATGAGACCTTCCCCAAGCAATGTGAGTCCCGAAATGAATAAAACAAGGAAAGAAAACCTGACAATCCCTGGTTTGCTTTTGGCAATAATGTTGATATTTTTGTATCTCCAGTGCAGGAACATAGCAACCAGCCCGATTAATATGGACGCAGAGGCGATTGAGTATATAAATATTGCTTCAAATGTTTTTTGCATGGTATGGTTGATTTATTTTCCAGCCGGACATACCTGACAATTCAGGATGCAGAATTCAATTCATTCCCTGTGTCTTGAATGTGAAATCGGATATTATCCATTGGAGCTTTTCCAATTCCGCCTGTTTGGTCGTTATGTTTGATTGTATTGTCTCGACCTCCTGGCTGGTTGTGGAGAACATATCTTTCAACCTTTGCTCGGCGGTTTTTAACTCCTGTAGCTCCTCTTTTTTTCTTGCCTGCTCCGATTTCTTTTCTTCTTTCTTTTGCCTGTTTTCTTCGGCTTTTTTCTCGTTTTCCTGTTTCCTTGCTTCAAGTTCCTGTTTTTGAGCTTGTTTCTCGGACAGGTTTCTTTTTTCTTCCGCTACTTCCGATTCCAACCCCTGTATTTTTGCCTTCAACTCATCTTTCTTATCGGGATTATTCTCCATCTCTTCTTTAATTTGGCTTATCTGTTCTTCTTTAGAGCCTATTTTACTCTGGGATTCCCCGATTTTATTGTCAGCTTCTTTTATTTTTGATTCAATTTCCTGGTTGTCGGCGCTATCTTTCAGCCCTTCCAATTCATTCTTTTGCGCATCTATCTCATTTTTCTTCTGTTCTTTTTCTTCCTGTTTCTGCTCGATCATCCTCTGCGTCTCGGCCTTTTCGAGGTTGATCTGTGCAATATGTCCCATCATGTCTGCAATTGCAAAATCCCTCTCACTGATTATCTGATCAAACTCCCTCAATGCCCCGTCTCGTGTGTCACCCCATTTGGCCATCCTGGAACTTAGAGACTGGGCGTCGTCCCATGGAAGCCTCCAGTTTAAGCTGTCGTTCACATCGTCCAGTATCGACATATATTTTGGGACGTTTTCTGTCTTTTGCGACTCCCGAGCCTGTGTGCCGTGTATGCTTCCGGAAAAAGAGCCGATCTTGGGCGTCTCCACTATTGCATTTTTTCCACCCATGTAACTTTCCAGGGACTCGGTTACAGGAAGTATATTCCCTGTTATTGATACACTGTCTCCAATTGAGGGAAAATCCGTAAAGGAGCTTATAGGCGAGGTGCGCTGCGGCTTAAAAAGTGATTGTTGTAAAAACAGGCTTCTTTTCAAGGGCGACATATCAGACATTTGGTTTCCATCTCCTTATGCCGGGGTTTTCGACTTTTTTACATGATGCGGATAAAGTCGTTTCTATCGCTACACCCGGTACCTACTATTAGTTATATTCTATCATGAAAATATTGCGAAATATTTACGAGAATGTTGATAAAATGTTAACATTTGACAGGTTTTTTTCAACGCAGAGTTCGCAGAGAAATATTTTACCAGAACCCGTGACTAGCTCTTTTCCTTACATGCCTTTGCGAATTTGACGAAAAGCGGATGCGGCGACAGGGGTCTGCTTCTGAATTCCGGGTGGAACTGGACGCCAATGAAAAACGGGTGTATATCTTTTGAAACCTCGATTGTCTCGACAAGTTTGCCGTCGGGGGAAGTGCCCGAGAACACGACGCCCTCTTTTTCCATACATTCCCTGTAATCATTATTGAATTCATACCTGTGCCTGTGTCGTTCACGAATCATTTCTTCCCCGTAAATTTCCCTCATAAGGGTTCCCTCTTTAAGTTTGCAGGGGTATCCGCCAAGCCTCATTGTGCCGCCGTAATCTTTTCCAAGGAGCTTCTTTAACTGGTCGGGCATCAAGTTAATTACAGGGTGTGGCGTATCGGGATCTATCTCCATCGTATTCGCCCCGTCAAGTCCACATACATTCCTTGCGATTTCAACCGCCGCCATTTGCATTCCATAACAGAGCCCCAGGAACGGTATCCCGTTTTCCCGCAGGTATTCAATGGAGCGCACTATTCCTTCGACACCTCTTGTTCCAAATCCGCCGGGAATGACCACGCCGTCAAAATCGGAGAGGTTATTTACTTTGTCTTGATCGTTCTCAATCTTCTCTGAATCAACCCATACAAGTTTTGGCTTCACATTCGCCGCCCAGCATCCATGTTTAATGGCGGCAATTACAGAAACATAAACATCTGCAAGCACAAATTTACCCGTGGTGAAATATTTTCCCAATATTGCAATTTTCACCTCATCCTTGAGTCCTTCGGACTTGTGAATCAGTGCTTTCCACTCCCGTATATCCTTTTCCCTGACCGGCAGTCCGAGTTTCTTCAAAATCCTCTCGTCCAGTTTCTGCTCTTCTAAAACAAGGGGTACTTTGTATATATTATCAACATCGGGTGCGGATATAACATCATCTTCCGAGTGCATATTACACAGTAGCGCTATCCGCTCTTTCCTCGGCTTGTCAAGGGTTCTCTCTCCCCTGCATATGATAAAATCAGCCTGCATCCCGGTTTCATTCAGTGTTCTGGAGGCATACTGTGTGGGTTTTGTTTTCATCTCGCCAAGAGTTTTTGGAATCGGCACATAACTTACAAGCGCCGTTATTACATCCTTCTGCCTCTTGTATTTCATCAGCCTCGCCGCTTCTATGAACAGGATATTCTGATACTCTCCCACTGTCCCGCCAATTTCAATAATTGTAATCTCGGCATCATCTTTCTCCCTCGCGTTTTCAATGCGCGCAATGATTTCAAGGGGTATATGCGGCACAACTTCGACACATTTTCCACCATATTCCAGGTTTCTCTCTTTGTTGATCACCGATTGATATATTTGCCCCGTTGTCGCATAATTCGCCTTTCCCAGGTCCCTGTTCAGGAATCGCTCGTAATTTCCCACATCCTGATCCGTCTCAATGCCGTCATCGGTAACAAACACCTCGCCATGCTCCGTCGGATTCATAGTCCCTGCATCGAAATTGACGTATGCATCAATTTTTATATTTGTAACCCGATATCCCCGACCGGTAAGAAGTCTGGCGATGGATGCCGCCGTTATGCCCTTTCCAAGTCCTGAAATAACTCCTCCGACAATGAAAATAAACTTTGACATTTTGTATCCTCGTTTGATGAAATTATGAGATTATGAATTAATAAATCTATGTTATAATCTGAAATTATTTTATCCTACTTCTATAGACTCATGTTGAATTCCCTTCTAATCCTGCCACTTCTTTTGGCGAGGAGATGAGGAAACAAGGAGTTTTCCTCTAAGGAAATGAGGAAATAAGGAAAACGGAATGTGGAGGATGGATGATGGTTTTGTTTTTCACCACGGAGCCACGGAGGACACGGAGTTTTTTCTATTCTTCGTGTACTTCGTGTCTTCGTGGTGATAACATTTTTTTTAATGGTCGGATCCCGTTTCCCTTAACGGAAATTTTCGATGGAATCTAGCCTGGCGAATATCTGCTCTCCTCTTCCGGTGCATTCATCAAGCAGGGCATTTGTTCTTTTATCTCTCTGGCTGTCTCTTTTTATCCCAAGTTGAAGGATCCGCTCTTCCCATATAGGATCATCCACCGCCGAGAGGTCGTCAAAGCAGGCGTCTATTAATTCACGGTAAAACGAAACGATTTCCCTTACCAGGGATGTTGAATATTCTCTTCCCTGTATCTTGAGGCAGTCTATACCGAGGCGGATGTAATCGGGGATTTCCCGGAGTGAGAGGTAGCAATAGTTTCCAAGGTCTTTCCCGGTGAATTTTCTGTTTCCCCGGCATATACCGTTCCATGAGGATTTGCATACCCTGTAGCATAATCCCCCGCGGTTGGGTGAGCCGAAGAAGTTGTCCTTGCCCCGGTCGTCAATGCTGTGCTTGAATTTGAAATAACTGCTCATGATACAGCGTCCCAGGTATGTGTAATCTCGGTTTGCATGAATGAGAATCTCGATCTCGCCGTCAAATTTTTGTCTGAGATCCTCAATCTCCCCGATTGTCATCTCGCATGGGGCAACCATTACATCGAATCCTATTTCTTTATAAAACCTGAATTCTTCTATATTCATGACACTACACCCGACGGAGGCGGTGATTATTGACTCCGGGAATCGTTTTTTTACCTGGTTCACGAAGCCTGGATCGGTCATAATGAATTGCTTTACTCCCATTTTCCAATATTTCTCTATAGCTTTGAGTCCTGCAGGGAGCTCGCCAGATGAGGGAAGTGTGTTGAATGCAAGTTTTAACACTTTCCCTTTTTTATTTGCATAATCCGCCACCCGCTTTATGACGTCGTCTTCCACCTCGTATGCACGGGTTCTCCTTGACCATCCCCTGGGTCCCATATATACCATGTCCGCGCCTGCGTCAAAAGCGGCCATCGCCATTTCCCCGGAACCGCCGGGTCCCAGGAGGGACGGTTTTTTAGAGGGTTTTATCATCAATATCACCTTTTATGGAATTGGTTTTGTGGTAATCAAACGAAGAGAGCGGCAAAAGTTATGAAGAGATTCGCTAATTCTGCGTTTAATGTATTTGCAATAGTAATATAACATTCTTTTTGGAGAATGAAAAGATTGGATTTATCTGGACGGGGACGTCCCTCCTATAAAGGAAATGGGAAAGGGGATGTGGGAAATGGGATCCATTCTCCATCTTTCGTCTTCTGTTCTCCGTCCTCCGACCTCCGGTTTCCGTCATCCGACCTCCATCCTCCCCATGCCATATACATCCAGGGCACTTTTGCACATTCCTTCCAAAGTAAAATTCTCAATTACTTTTTGTCTTGCGGATTTTGCCATTTCTTTTGCCTTATCGGGGGAATCGAGGAGTTTCAGGATGGATTTTTCTATAGCTTCAGCATCGCCGGGAGGCACAATGACACCCGTTACGCCGTCGTCGATCTCCTCTGGAATTCCGCCGACACGGGTTGCAATCAAGGGTACTTCCGCATACATTGCCTCCAGAACAGAAATGGGGCATGGATCATTCCAGACAGATGGAACAAGGGCAACGTCAAGACTGTCAAGGATCCTGGGTATGTCGTGTCTTATCCCTGTGAATATGACTTTATCTGATATCTCAAGATTCTTTGCAATATTCTCGAAACACTCTCTTTCCTCGCCGCTTCCGACCAGGACAAGCTTGGCCGACGGGAACTTTTCAAAAACTTCGGGCATTGCCTTAATAACGAAATCCTGTCCCTTATCTTTAATCAATCTCCCGATGCATCCGATGAGTATGTTGGAATCGGAGAAGCCCATCTCTTCTCTGAATGACGGCAAGTTTCTGTCATATTCATATTTTCTCAAATCGATGCCGTAATTCCTTACTGTTACCTTTGCTGGATTTACGCTGTGATTCTCAAGATTTTTTCTTATATAATGCGATGGGCAAATTGTCATGTTTGTCCATTTGTTATAAACAATGCGAAGGAAAAACTGATGCACTTCAGGGAAATGGATGTGCTGTGTCCTGATCGCCATGACGCCTTTTAAGAGCCTGGCAGCGGCGGCGCCAAGTATATGATCCCTCATGGTTTGCGCATGAACAATGGTGAATTTCTCTTCTTTAATAATTTTTCGTAGATTAAATATGGCGGCGAGATCTTTTGAGGTTCTCATAGGTATTGTTATTACGGGGATTTTTTTTTCTTGCGCCTTTTTCAAGATTATGGTGTCGGGATTGCATCCAAGGTGAGCATCGACTCCCATATCAAGCAGACCCCTCGCAAGACCGAGAGTGAGAACCTCGCCCCCGCCCCACATATCGGCACAGTTCAGTATAAGCACTTTCATAAATGGCAGATTTCCTTTTTTGATATTAGCTGTTTTCATTTATTGATGACATTTTTTTCACCGCAAAGACCACAAAGACCACAAAGTTTTTTTGTAGGAGGGATGTCCCCATCCCGAGAATATCCCTATTCATAAATTATATGGCGATTATCTGAATCCTTTATTCACTCTTGACTGTTTTCATTACCACGTCTATAATTCAATTGTTATGAAAATTGGATTTATTGCGCCTCACGGTGTCGAGGTCTATCAGGAAGGCAATATATTAAACGAGCTTATTTCCAGTATGGAAGAGATGTTGGATTTTTGTGAAGATGAGCTCGAGGTAATGCCCAACCTTGCCCTCCTTACGATGGCGGCATATATTGACACCGACGGGCATGAAGTGAAATATATCGAGGAAAGTTTTATTTATAAGCCCGGTAAGAAACCCAATTATTTCGACGAGGATTTTGACCTTGTGGGAATATCCGCATTCACAAGGCAGGTGCCAAGGGCATACAAGATTGCGGATCATTTCAGATCCAGGGGAATCCCCGTGATACTGGGGGGAAATCACATAACGGCTCTTCCCGACGAGGCGCTGAAGCATGCAGACCACATCATTGTGGGAGAGGGAGAGGACACATTCCCCCGATTTTTCGAAGATTTCGAGGCAGGCAGGGCAAAAAGGGTGTATGAATCGGACAGATCCGTTAACCTGGGGACGATTCCGCCACCGCGATTCGACCTCGTACCTCACAGGGAGAGATATAACAAGATTCCACTGCAAACAACAAGGGGATGTCCATATCACTGTGAGTTTTGCTCGATTACGGCAGTATTTGGTCACAAATTCAGGGTGAAGCCTGTAGAAAGAGTTGCGGAGGAAATAAAGCTTGTTCAATCCCTGTTCAAGAATCCACATTTTTCCTTTGTTGATGAAAATATGTTTGTAAACAAGGAGCACTCCAAAAGTCTCCTCAGAAGACTCCTGCCGATGGGAATAACATGGGAGTGCTACTGTGATATAACTGTTGCGGAGGACGAGGAATTGCTTGACCTGATGAGGGAATCAGGATGCTACGAGATTCAGGTGGGACTGGAGACCGTCAACCCGGAAAGCTTGAGGAAGGTCAGTCCCTGGAAATATGAGAAGGTGTCGAAATATCCGGAAGATATAAAGAAAATTCAGGATCATGGCGTGGGTGTTATGGGGCTGTTTATGATCGGGATGGACGGAGATGACAATACAATATTCCGCCAATTGTGGGATTTCATTGAAGAGAATCACATTTTCGAGGCGGATCTTGCCATTATGACTCCTCTGCCGGGGTCTGATCTATATAGCAGGTTAAAGAAAGAAAACCGTGTTACAAGCGAAATATGGGATAGATATACATGGTATCATATTAATTACGAGCCTGCTCTCATGACACAGGAAGAACTGCGAAAGGGCATGCTCTGGCTTCATAAAAAAATCCACTCCCCGGAATGGCTGAAGTTAAAGAATTCGATGCTTAATCCCAGGCCTGCGGAAAAGAATCCCTGTGTTCCGGATAAGGGGAATTGAAACATGTTTTTTTACCACAGAGGGCACAGAGGGCACAGAGGACACAGAGTTTAAATGAAATTAAATTATTAATTCCATGAAATTTGGGTGGAGGTTGGTCTCCCGACCAGCCTAAAACGGTGTGAAATCGTGGTTTTGAAATCCCCCCAAAAAGGGGCTGAATAGTTACGAAAAAAGAAGCGTAAACTGTCATTCTGAGCGATACAAGAAAGGAATACTTGGCTCCGATAACTTTCTAAAAAGCGGGATTATCTTGTATCCGAGAATTCACATAGCGAAGAATCTCATGAATATTTGCCTGGAGGAGATCCTTCGCTGATTAATGCATCGGAGGTAAGTAAAATCCGTTCTTACTAAAGCTTATCCAGTAAATTAAGAGATCGTATTCCGCTCAGGATGACAAGCTTGAGGCTTCCCGTCTCCCGCTTCCCGCCTCTCATCATGACATTGTAACCCGGCGAACTTCTTCCATTGTGATGTGACCTGCGGCGGCTTTTATTAGCGCGTCATAAAGGAGTGATTTCATTCCTTCTTTTTCCGCCTGTTTTCTTATCTCCTCGGATGTCGCACTCGCGGATATCATCTCGCCGAGAATGGGGCTTACTGTTAAAATCTCATATATTCCCATTCTTCCCTTGTACCCCACATTATGACATTTAAGGCATCCCTCGCCCCGTGCCAGAGTTTTGAACCTGATACCCTGATCCTGGAAAAGCACCTTGTCCGCCGGGGTTATGGGGGCTTCCACCTTGCACTTGTCACAAGTTCTCCGGACAAGTCTCTGTGCGACACCGCCAATCATAACGGAACCTATGAGGTATGGGGCGACGCTCATATCTCTTAGCCTTGTTATAATTCCAACGGCGTCGTTTGTGTGAATTGTTGACATGAGCAGATGTCCTGTCAGAGACGCCTGAACCGATATCGAAGCGGTCTCCGGGTCCCGGATCTCTCCCACGAGTATAACATCGGGATCCTGTCGCAGGAATTCTCTTAATGCCCTTGAGAATGTTACCCGCTTCTCCACTTCGCGGGGAGCAAGGTTTACCTGAACCTGTAATATTCCGGGCATTTCGTATTCAATAGGATCCTCAACTGTCAGCAGTTTGCGATCAGGTCTGCTTATCTCCTTGAGGCTTGCATATAGTGTTGTACTCTTTCCCGATCCGGTGGGGCCGCTTACAAGTATCATTCCGTGTGGTCTTGCCAGAAGTCCCTTGTATATTTCTATGGAATCGTTCCTGAATCCCAGGTCAGTGAGCTCGTAATTGAACGCGCCCTTGTTCAGGATTCTCATGACAATACTCTCACCGTGGGCGACAGGGATGACACTGACCCTCATGTCAAAATCCTGCTCTGCAATTTTGAGGGATATTCTTCCTCCCTGGGTTATTCTCTCCTGGGCAATGTCCATGTTGCCGGTAATTTTGACCCTTTTGACAATCGCCCTGGCTATTTCGGGGGGATATGTATTCATCATATGCAGTACGCCGTCAATTCTGTATCGTACAGCCATTTCCTTTTCGAAAGTCTCCAGGTGAATATCGCTTGCCCCGATGGAGATAGCTTCCTTGATAATCCTGTTTGCCTCCTCGATGACAGGCCCGTCAATTTCATCCTTGCCGAAAATACTCAACTGGACGGCATCCTGTTTTACATCAAGCTCTTCGTACTCATATTTCTTTTTCTCAAGCCATTCTTGCCAAGTAACACCCATTGTACCTGCGGGAAGCTCGTAACAATATTCAATTGCAAGTTCGATCGCATTGGGATCCGCCCGGTAAAGAAGGGGACGGTATTTATCCCCAAGCGCATACGCTATCTGGTCATAAATATATACATTACTGGGATCTTTGACGGCGATCTTAATCTCATTCCCCTCGCCCCCGGCAAAAACAATTCCCACTATCGCCTTGGAGGCTTTTTCCGGCAGAAGCTGGGCAATTTCCCTCTCGAGCCTGATACTGTTAAGATCAATGGACGGGTATTGACTGAGAAAACCGCTCCCCGGCGTGGAGACCATCATGGGCCCCTGAACATCCTGCTTACTGCCGAGCCAGAATGATTTGTGAAGAAGCCTGGCAATTTCAAACTTCTTTTTTAATTCCTTGTCTTCTTCATCTTCTTCCTCGATCGCTTCGAGTCCTAATTCTTCTTCAAGATCCTCTCCCGTTGGGGTTTGAGCCGACACGGGAGTAATATCCGTCATGCTGTCTGGGCCGAATGGATATATTGTTTTGTCGATATCTATCTTCTCGCTTTTGGCGTCTCCATCGACAAGTCTTTGCATCAGGTTGGGCAAAGCTACGGACATTTCAACATTCATGGGAAATTTCGCCTGGAAATCCGCCTCCAGAATTCTCATACCCACATATCGATCAGCTATTTGGGGCGTCATCATTTTTTCGATGATCTCTTCCAAATCTATCGTGATATTAGGATTGATCAGGGTTATTTTCTTGTCATTGTCAGAATTTTTCAATCTTGCCAGTGACTTTATTGGTTTTTCTTTTGTTGCTATGAAAAAATGTACCGCTCCTATGGAATAAATGTCATTCCTGGGATCCGGCGGATCCCCCTGGAGTTGCTCCGGCGCCGAGTAATGTTTATCTGCAAGAACGCGAAGATTCGTCCTGCCGGTGATGTTTGTATGACCTATCCTTGTCATTCCGAATTCCGTGAGTAGAATACGTCCTCTTGAATCTACAAGTATGTTTTCGGGTGAAAGTCCGCCGATAATGATGGGAGGGGTCTGCGTATGGAGATAGCTGAAAACTCTGATAAACTGAATCAGGAAATGTTGAATCAGATTTTCATCTGTTTTTTCACGCATCTTTTTGATGTATTTTTCGAGAGGAGTGCCATCAAAATATTCCATCAGGAGAAAGATCCCATCCTCCTCTTCAAAAGTCTTCTTTACCTGAGGGAGATGCCGGTGATTCAAGTAGGAGAGGAGATTTCCCTCCATGAGGATCTGCGCTTTGCATGCCTTTTTTTGCTGTCCGGTCTTGACCTTTACCTTCTCATGAAACGCCCTTATTATATAAGGCTTGTTTTTCTTCATATCAATAGCTTTATACAGGATTGAAAACCTGCATTTCATGAATTCATCCTCAATTTTATAACGGTCTTTTATGATTTTTCCTATAAATGACATTCAGAGGTCACACTCCCACTGTTTAAACTTTCATCTTGCTTGTAATACTGAGCATTGGTAAAATAACACCGATAACAAATATTCCCACAACTCCGCCGACAAAAACCATCATAGCCGGCTCAAGAATGGATGTAAGAGTGGTAACGGCGTTGTCAAGATTCTGGTCGAAATAATCCGCCGTTTTTTCCATCATCTCGGTGAGTGATCCTGACTCCTCGCCGATTTTCACCATATCAACCACAATTTCCGGGAAGACTTTTTCTTTTGAAAGAGCTTCAGAAAGCGATTTACCTCCACGGATATTGCCCGCCATGCGCTCAATCGCCGCGCTGACCACTGTATTTCCCGCCGCTCCGGCGACAAGCTCCATTGCTTTTAACATCGGCACACCGGCGGCAAACAAGCTGGCGAAACTGCGGCAGAAACGGGCAAGCGCCGCCTGCCTTACTAAGCCGCCAAACCCCGGCACATTCAGAGCGATGGTATCCATCACCATCTTACCGAACTTGCTTCTTGTGAATAATTTGAACGCTATAACAATAGCTATAATCACGATCACAGCAGCTATAACACCCTTGGTGTTTGTCACTACATCACTTAGTTTTACCAGGAAAGCTGTAATTGGGTAGTCCTTGTTGAGATCCAGGCCGAACTCGTCGAAAAGAGGCGTGAATATGGGGAGAAAATGTGCAAGCAGAACATACACAAGAATCGTGCTGAAAATCAGGATAAAAACGGGGTAGGCCATTGCCGCTCTTATCTTCTTTTTTATAGCGAGACTCTTCTCCAGTATATCCGCTACCCTTGCCACCGCTGTAGGCAGATTACCGCCTATCTCCCCGACGGATACCATGCTTACATACATTTCATCGAATATCGCTGGATGTTTTTTCAGGGCATCGGTAAAACTGGAACCTTTCTGGAGATCAATCCCCACTTCATGTATGGCCTGTTTCAGTCTTCTACTCTTTGCCTGGTTATAAAGGATGGAAATAATTCTGTTCAGGGATACGCCTGCTCTTAAAATCGTCGCCAACTGCCGGGTAAAGAACGCCATCTCATCATCGGAGACGCCCCGGCCGATCCTGACCTTGTCGAGGATGCCACCACCCTTTTTTCCCTCTTCCTTTTTCTTCTCTTTCACCTCGTGAATCTCGATAATGTTGAGCTGAGATTTTTGAAGTTTTTCTATAAGCTTCTGCTTGTCCAGCACAGCCATTTTTCCCTTGAGAAGCTTTCCCTTTTTGTCCCTGACCTTGTACTCAAATGTCGGCATGATATTTCTCCTGTCAAATGAGATTTATGGTTTTATTTATAATGGCAAGTATCCTGATTGCGAAGGAAAGCTAAAGCTTTCCGCTACCGGCTTTCCGCAACCGGCTTTTGAGATTCCAGGGGCGGTTGCCCTCCTGCTGAAAATAACTTTAAAAAACATGAAAAAACTATACAAAAATGCCTTATTACCCTCTATAATAAGAATAGTATATATCCCCGTAATTATCCTGCTTGTGGAATAAAATTTTGCAAGTATTCAGTCTTCCTTTTTGCAGGAGTGGCATCTTGCCACGGAAAGATAGGCGAGAATTGGTGTCATCCAATGGGTTGTGGTATTTTCCCGCATCCCGTTTCCCATCCAATTCAAAACCGGGGCATAAAGAGGAATTATCCGATAATAAATGAAATTATCAATTAAGATGTACTAAAAAAGGCAGTGGATGTAATGTTCAGGAGAGCTAATACAAGGGGATCAATTCTTGTTCTGTCCATAATGCTGTTTTTACTTTTGCTCACCATCGCGGCGTCACTTATTTCCCAGGAAGCAATCACCCGACGAATGTTCCTTCGTTCCAGAATCGAGGGGATCGAATCGAGGGCGATGAAAAAAGCTCTGCTGGAATTAAAAGGAAAGATAGAAATCGCCGGAAAAAATCCTATTAGTGATTTTGAGGTAAGATCCAATGAAGACAGCGATTTCAAAGTAAACGTAAAGGTTGTCTCTTTCAATCCGCCACAGGGTGAAGAGGCGAAAGATTTCGCACAGATTCCCGAGGTTGGATACAGCAAGTCTCTTACCGTTAAGGTTGACGACAGAGATATAAAAGTCCCTCCGTGGCACAACCTCGCCGTGCTGGAATCTCCTCTGGGAAACAAGTATATTGCGATGTATAGTTATGCTTTCCCTTATGGAGCTTATGCGCCAAACGGCAAGATTGACCTGTACGACGCCAGAAGCTGGGCAAACCCCACACTCAAACAGGTGGAGCAGATACTCCAGGATAAGGACAAGAAGCAGGAATATGACAGGAACAAGGGCGATGTATATTCCGGCACTCCCGTTGATATACTTGCAAGGAAGGATATCAACATAACCACATTTCCCCACGGCAGAGCATATTCATACGAGGGAAAGATTGCCGTCAAAGGCGGTGGAATGGGGTTTTCCAAATTTACGACTATTCCCGCGACTGATTATTACAACAAATATGTACGAAATTTTTCCAACAAGATTGAGTCCCGGGTAGTTAGCTCAAAAAATACTGTTCTCGGAAATCCACTGAACAAGGAAGACTATATATTTTCCAGAGTTACACCTCCTTTAACTCCCCTTTCCATTGTAAATGGAGTTGGAGGCGATGTGACGAAGATTTTCAACCTCCAGCAGGCGGCGGATTCCGGTATGTTATTCCCCATTCCCACAATTCCCGTGGTTTCAATGCAATCTTATATGTCATTTGGAACATTACTTACTTTTCAACTACATGCGCCGATGCCGCCATCGGGCAAATCGGAGCCGCAGACAAGAACACAGGAAGCTTCATTTGACAATTCAGGCGCGCCCAAGACATTCTTTTTCTGGGGATCCACCGAGTACTGGAGATTGATGCTAGGTCATTTTAGCTATGTCATGGAGATCCTGGGCAGAAAGATTCGCACGGTTCACCTGGGACAGGGCGCACCCGACGTTCAATTTTCTTCCGGATCAATTGATATAAAAACTACGTTTGTCGTACCCCGGGGAAGAACTCTGGAAATGCCCTGTAACACCACAATAAGGGGAGACCTGTGGATCCAGGACGGCGCAACCCTTTATGTCATGCGTAATCTCACGGTGAAATCCCCCGGAGTTTACACATCAAACCTGTCTATTCCCTCCGGAAGAGTCATTTTTGGGAAAGGATCAACGCTCGTTGTTGACGGCGACTTCTCATGCCAGGGAAATGAGTCATTGGGATCAATTCTCATCTCATCCCCCGAGGGAAAGATTAACCCCATAACATCCGCGCTGATATGTTACGGGAATGTCGATATCCCATACGGGGTTCTGCCGGGAGTATCACTCTCGGACCTTTCACAAAATCTCGCTGTAAAGAATTTTATGACAACAGTCGATGAAATATCCCCCAACCTTGCCAAGCTCGTGGGTCCCTTCTATTCAAGGGGAGATATATTTGCAGCAAAACCCGCGGTATTTGCATACACGCAGTTCGGGTGGGTGTATTCTCTGATTATTCTGCCAAATACTTACAAAAATGCCAATCTCAAGATTTTCAAGCTCATAACCACATCATACACAACATTTCTCAACGCATCCCTGGGAGAATACCTATTTACACAGGCAGACTGGTGGTCCTCCTCATTCGGCGAAGACGCCGTGCCGGTCATTCACAAGATAGATATGGCAAACACCAGCAACGATAATACAATTACAAAGCTGTCGGCAATAAACGTCTATGGCTTCACTTGCGATTACTCGAAGGTGAAGAGCTTGATAAATAATATATCGGCGGGAACATTCCAGAACATCGGAAGTGTCATATTTCAGGAAATAGCAACCGAGATTATCGCGAAAATTTCACTTCAGTTTATCTCTATCCCGAATATCGATACAATTGTCAACAACGCATTTAACAAACTTTACTCCAAGATATTTAAGGTATCGCCTACCGACGTAACCCTCAATACGACAAACGCTGCCACTTTTAAGGCAGGTATGGATTCCGTTTATCAGCATGTGAGGAATAAATTGAATACTCATTACAATGACAGGATGGTGAACAAGGAGACAGTTGTTTTTAACGAGGTGTCCGGGCTTTTTGTATATTCAAAGGGGAAACTGACCCTGGGAGGTCCCCTTAACTGTGGATTTTTTATTGCAAAGGGAAATATCAAGATTGATTCATCGGGCAGGAATACCCGTGTTGTGGGATGTATGATAAGCCTGACGGGGAATATCAAGGGTAAAAATTGTCAACTACGCTATTACCCCTATTTCACGAGATTTTCTCTTCATATACCCGAGCAAATACCGGGCACGGGACTGACCGCCCTGGTAAATGATATAAAACAAGTGACTGTGAAAACAAAAAGCGATTATATTTTTCCCGAATTTGGAATTGAGAAAGGGCATTTTCAGTTGCAGGGATGGAGCAGGTGGTCTTATGTTGACCGTAAAAAACAGTGGAATTAAAAAGCGAATAAAGGGCATGTCCATAATCGAAGTGATAATAGCTCTGGTTGTTATCACCTGCGGCATACTAACCGCGCTCACAGTTATCGCCGCGTCGCTGAGGTTCTCAACACAATCCCGCCAACAGGTATATGCATATCTTGTAGCTGAAAGCATGCTGGAGAAGATAAAAGCTCATAAATACGGGGAGCCTGCGCCAAAATCATGGAAAGAGCCTGAATACTACAAAATCTCGATCGAGGGCAAAGCGGAGCCTATGTTGGCGGAGTTCAAGAGGGATTATAATTTCACTGCCGCAGGTGCGAACGGGAGCTTTGTTGATTCCACAATGCCACAGACCGAGGATATAGTAACAATTGTGGTGACCTGGGTCGAGGGGACAGGCAGAACATCAGCCAAAAGCAAGAAGATCGAACTGGAGACAAAAGTAAAAAAGAGTGAAGTTGAGGTAAAATGAGCCATTTTTAGAAAATGGCAAAAACAAACTTTCACGCAATTATTTTATGATTGAAAGGACCTGGATAGAAAACAATTGTCATTATTTATTGAAAAAAACTTAATGGACCCAATGTGTCAGAATATGCACAGGAGTAGGAATAGAGGATTTTCCCTCACTGAGCTTATTATATATATTCTCATGTCAACAATTGTCTTCGGGGTGATTATCTCGATCTTCTTTTTTGTCAGAAGCTCGTCGAGGAGAACGGCATCGTCTTTTGAGATCAGAGAGCAGACCGATTCCGCCCTCCGGTGGCTGAAAAACGACCTGATGGAGACAAGCTTGAATTCCATCAGGACATACCCCGACAATAGCAACAAGAGCGAGGCGCCCGGAGTTTCGTTTATCTCGGCAGTGGATGTAACGGGAAAAGCCGGGGATATTGTCCTGGATACATCAGAATTCGGCAACCCGTCCTGGCAAAAATACGTTTTCTATACGGTCGTTGAAGATAAGGTATGGCCTATGGCTCTAAAAGACGGCACGAAAATAACACTCAGACTGGGGAAGCTTGTAAGGTGGGAGTATAAACAAAGCAATACGGTTCCCTCTGCAACCACGCTCAAGCCTTTCTCGGATATAAATCAGGCGACAACGCCGCCGCGAACGGTATTAAGCGGGATTATGCTGCCGGCAAAAATCGGTGATATTAACCAGAAGGAATGGTTCGGAAGACTTCGCATCCCCCATGTTGCGCCGGGAAAGTCGCCTCAACCGGGAGCGCTTGATTATGGCGGATTCAGGGTGTCCTTTGTGAGGAGAAAGCTTTCAGGATCCGGTCCGGGGCTGAGCGTGGAGGAAGAACTTTCAAATGTTAATCCGTCGGAATCAACGGATACAGACGGAAACACAGACCTTATCCAGGTGGATTTTATCGCCCTTCAGATATCGTCAAAAACGGGACAACCCACGGCGTTATCACAGACTTTTCAACTAAAACCCCGGAATTGATTCGTCACAGATTATACATTTCTCGTAACTATTCACCGCAGAGAACGCAGAGGGCGCAGAGTTTTAAATAAATTCAGCACTTTAGACAATTATTAATTCCATAAAATTTGGGTAGATGCCGGTCTCCCGACCAGTCTGAAACATTGTGAAATCGTGGTTCAGAAATCCCCCACAAAAAGGGGCTGAAAAGATACAATTTCTCTTAAAGACTATACATTTCTTTGAATTTATTGAAATCTTTCACCACTTCATCGACGGACTGATACCTCGCACTTTTACTCATTGCAAGCATCTTGTCGAATATCTTTTGAAACTCCCTGGGGAATCCCGGCACATATTTATATATAGGTGGGTAACTGAAGGGATCTTCCCTTTTCTCGGGACCCTCCCCCGTGAGAAGATGATGAAATGTCGCCGCAAGACTGAATATATCTGATGTGGGAGAGAAATTTCCGCTGTAATGCTCCGGGGAAGCATATCCATAAGTCCCCACTCTTGTCATTGCCCCTTTTGGATCCAGGGCGCGGGCGAATCCAAAATCTACAAGATAGAGTCTTCCTTTCTTGTCTATCATAATATTCGAAGGTTTGATATCCCTGTGAATTATGGGGGGATCCTGCCTGTGCAGGACAGCTATAAGTTCAAACATCTTATCGAACCATTTTAAACACTGTTCCATAGGAAATCGCTCGTCAGGCTGTTCTTTCAATAAAAAGAAGAGATTCTTTCCTTCGATATACTGCATTACAATGAGGAGTCTGCCCTTCTCGGTAAAGTAATCCATCACCCGGGGAAAACCTGTGTGAGTTAACCTGAAAAGGAGCTTTGCTTCTTCCTTGAACCTTTTTTCAAGATACTTGAGAGTGGAAATCTTGACCGATAATGGGCAAAGTTCTTTTAATACAATATTTGAGCCCATCTTGTGATCAATTGCCAGGAAAATCCTCCCGGTGCCACCGGCTCCCAATTGCTTTATCAACTCGTATCTCCCGTTTTTCAGGAATTTCAGAGTTTCAGGGACCTCAGGCTCATCAGGAATTGTGAGCTTACTGGAATCCTTGTATTTTGCCCTTGGAGTCTTTTGGGGAGTCCCACAGGGTTCAACCGGGGCATCATCAGTTTCCCGGGGAATTTCAGGCTGAGACTCCTGTGTGACAGGCTCTTCTACTTTCTCTTCCATACCCACAGGGTCGGCGGGTGCTTCTTCTGCTACTTCTTCTATTTTCTCTTCTTCCTCAACATTATCATCTGAATCCGGAACAGATACAGGCTCTTCTATAGGTTGCTCCACCTGAGCACTTATATTTTCCGCCACCGGGACTTCTTCCACAACCTGCCGTATCAGCACAGGCTCAACTTCCGTCTGCTCTTTTTCCTCAACTTCCAACTCTTCAGGAAAATCTTCAACTTCCGCCTCTATAGCCTCTTTAATTTCGTGGACAGGACTTTCTTCAACCTCTTCTGTTTGCTGTTGCTCTATTATCTCTTCAAGCCCAGGTTCTTCAGGAATAACTTCCTCCCCGGAATCTGTCGAGATTTCTTCATGTCTCTTCTGCGGGTGGAGTTCTTCCGGGACAAGTCCTTCCGGCAAGGGATCTTCTCTGGAGGGTATAGGCTCTTCCTCCTCGTGCCATTCGTCCTGTATTGCATAAGCGGGTTTGGAAGGTCTGTCGCCATCCGTCGAGGAAACCTTTTCTTCCACGGATTCCTCCTGTCCGAGAACTCCCAGAGGATCGATGATTCTTTCCTCCTCCTTGAGGGATTCTCCACATTTCTTACAGAACCGCGCTCCTGTCCTGTTAAATGAGCCACAATATAGGCAAAACATATATAGACTCCTTTATTGGATTCAATTGATCATGCTCAAATTACATAAAAAGCTTAAATTTCCTGCAAATGCGCGTGGGAGGGTCTTTTTCCTGCTCCCGTTTCCCGCTTCTCATTTCCCACTTCCCACTTCTCGCCTCTCGTCTCCCACTTCTCCGAAAAACAGAGCGTCTGTCTCCTGTTATCTATCTTCCTATTTCTATCTTCCTTTTATATAAAGGAGAACCGATTCGTTTCAACAAATACTAATTTCTGTAGTTAAGCTATTTCTAATAAATATTATCCTTTTTGATCTGCGGCGAGACGCCGCAGCTACCAATATTGTTGTAATGGTGAGGTCAGCATCCCGCCGCCCAAATAATGGTGGGGGTGGCGTCACGCCGCCCAAATAATGGAGGAATATATATAAAATGAAGCTTGTTGGTAAAATAATTATGGGGAGCAACTGCTTTGTCGATGATATGGCGATTGTAGGATATGCTCCCGGAAGAAAAATAGAAGACACCGCCCTGAAGGTGGGAAATGACGCTGTTATCAGGGCAGGGTCGATTATTTACGGCGGAAGCGTGATAGGCGAGAACCTTGAAACCGGGCATGGAGCTGTCATACGTGAAGAAAACAGGATAGGCGATGGGCTCAGAATATGGAACAACTCCACAATTGATTATGGTTGTTTTATAGGCAATAATGTAAAGATACACTGTAATGTTTATATCGCCCAGTTCACCACAATCGAGGACGATGTGTTCTTGGCTCCCGGTGTAATGGTGGCAAATGATTTCCATCCCCTGTGTTCAAGGTGTATGAAGGGACCCACCATTAAAAAAGGAGCGCGGATCGGTATGAATGTAACAATCCTGCCGAGAGTAATAATAGGCGAAAAATCGCTCATAGCGGCGGGGGCTGTGGTGACCGGGGATGTGCCCCCTTGCTCCGTTGTAGTGGGAAACCCGGGGAGGGTAACAAAGTCGATTTACGACCTGGAATGCAAGACAGGCATAATGGAAAGACCATATAACGAGTAATTTTTATTTTAAAATCATATCACTATATGACGTACTCATAAGATCCTTATCCTTGATCCCGAATAAATCCATATAACCCCTGCATTGCTCATACAATTTTTCCTCGCCTATGTTGCCGAGCCTGTCGATTGCTTCGATTTCCACGAATGAACCCAGATTCTTCACTATATCGATATGAAACTTGACATTATCAATAAAATATATCTCCCTGTTTTTATCCGTCACGGCAAGTATGCCCAGAGATTTTTCGAGGATTTCCTTTAAAGAAGAATCGGTCCCGGAAGAATCGGGGCCGGGTTTGTATAGAATGATATCGGCTTTTTTGGGACCCGGTCGGTTTTCTCTGTCATAATATATGAGGTTATTCTCGATATTTCCCTCTCTCAATTTCAGCCTTCCATTTTCACATTTGAAATATGTGTCAATCTGATGATCCATCCCTTTGAAATCAGCGTTTTTCTCTTTTAAAATTTTCCTTATTTTATCCGGGTTCTTACACCTTGCTTTGATCTCCACATTAATAAGAGCCATTATTAATTCACCTCGATAATGTGCTTTTTCTTATATTTGGGCTCTTTGCGATGAATATTAACTCTTGCCCTCTTACAATTAATTACTTTTCATGAAATATGAATCAATCAATTCTATCATATCTTTATGCGCTTCAATATAAAATACTTTATCCCTAAAGCATGCAGATGCGGGCAATCCCCTTGTCTGCCAGGCGGCGAATTTTCGCATTTTTCTTACGCCCCTGTCCTCACCATACCTTTTGACCAGGCATTCCAGGTGATATAGAATAAGATTTTTTCTGTCTTCCAATGTGAGATTAGGAATTGTGGAATAATCCGGCAATTCTTCCTTGCTTTTTAATTTTGTTGATATTTCCAGGTGTTCCAGAGATTGTTTGAATATCCATGGATTATAATAAGCTTCCCTTCCTATCATAATGCCGTCGCATTGGCTGAATTCCAGCATCTCCACCGCCTGCCCCGGGGTTTTTATATCACCGTTTCCGATAAGAGGCAGGTTCGTTGACTCTTTTAATTTCTTTATAAAATCCCAGTCGGCTTCACCGGAAAATTTCTGTGCCGATGTCCGTCCATGAACTGCAATTGCTCCGATCCCGCATTCACCGGCGATTCTGCAAACCTCCGCCGCATTGAGCTCTTGATTGCTCCACCCCTTGCGAATCTTTATCGTAACGGGAATCGAAACAGCCCTGACAACATCTTCCAGGATCTTTCCAAGCAGAACACTATCCCTGCATAGAATTGCACCCGCCCCCGATTTTATTATCTTGGGAACAGAGCATCCCAGGTTTATGTCAACAATTGAAGCCCCTGCATCTTCAACCATTTTCGCCGCTTCGGACATAAGTTGTGGATCTGTACCAAAAATCTGTATCGCTATGGGAGTTTCGGATTTATCAAAATCCATGAGCGAGAGTGTCTTTTGGTTCCCATAATGAAGGGCGTTACAGCTTATCATCTCGGAATAAACAAGTCCCGCTCCCATTTTTTTTATAATCGAGCGGAAAACCATATCAGTTATTCCTGCCATGGGGGCAAGGATAATCGGGTTGGGAATAAGCACATTCTTAATATAGAAGCTTTTTGTTTTTGGAGTTTCTTTTATTAAAAACATATATGTTTATTATAATGCGAATTCATCGGCTCTCCTGCCCGGTTTTTATTTTCTCCCGATGAGTGGCAATTTTTCTCTATCATCTCTTTCAAATCAGAATAAATATGGGGCAATTTCGTCTTTATTTTTGTCTGAACTCCCGGCATATTCCACGCAGACTGAGCTTTTTCTTTCCAGGGAGGCCTGGTGAAATCGATCCCGGCATTATAGAGCTCGATGAAATCATAAGTCAGCGGACCTACCCATGCTTCCTGGATCTTCTCTCCCACTTCTCCCGGAATGTCCGGCAGCAACTTGAGCCTGTCTCTTTGAAAAATGTCGTGAATATACTCCATAACTTCTTTTGGAGCAATGGGGTTGTTTTGAGGGTAATCCGGATCCGGGTTGAGATTAATTATGGTTCCCCCATGAATCACTTCGCCGTTGGGTAAAATGACATCATCTCTCCAGACCGAGAAAAGTGCTTCCCAATAGACTACCGTTACTTCAATCTCCGGCGGTATTATCGGAATCACCCTGTTCAGTGCATTTATTGTGGATGTAGAGCAATTGAATATAATCCTTTTAAGGTTGGTTTCTTCCAGGGCTTTATTGAAAAATGCCTCCATTGTGCTTCCTGATGCCGGACATATGTCCGAGAAGATTCGCGCAGTCTCCGGCCCCCAATTAATATCTTTCGTGGCACATGCGTGATACAAATTATTTCCTTCAACGGGATTGCGTTTGAAATCATCACCCTGTGTCTTTAAACCCTCTATAAAGGGAGTAAGTGTCAGAGCCCTCCCCGCCCTTAATATTTGATGCTCTTTAATAAGATCGAGATGCCCGATTACATCGGGGAAAAACCTGAGAAGCGCTTTTGCGGTTGTGGCACAACAGTGCCTGTAAATAAAACGAGCCGCTTTTCCGTGGATAAAACGGCCCGTGAGAAGCTTTTCTCTCCCGGCTTTGCTGTCAAAGAGCAAAATCCGCACGGATCGTTCTTTAAAGGGCATATCTATATCATATACAACTCCCGTATCGCCCTCATATTTTTCGCCTTCTATATCAATTGAAACATCGCCGGGGAAATCAAATTCTATCTTATTGACGACATTCAGTCTTTTTGTTTCCTCTAAAATCATTGTTGTCCCTCCTCTTTGCTGCTAATTGTATTTACGTGAATGGAAGATAGTCCTTCCGATAAAACAAAAAAATCTCTATTTCACATTTGCATCCATGATGAGCTTCGTTATCCCGTCAGAAAGCTTGGCCGGGTCATGCCTTACCAGGTTTGTCTGACTAATTAATGAAGCTTTTATCGGTTTTACTCCCATTTTTTCTATTTCTTCAACATCGGCCGGTACGGGATATGCATTTTCAAGTTTATATTTTTCCTGTAGAGTGGGAGAAGGTATTTCGTCATTCACAAGACAATAATCAATTCTGATCTCCTGTGCGTGTTTTTTCAATGTTTTAAGATGATCCGAGGCGCTGAACCCGTCAGTTTCTCCGGGCTGGGTCATCACATTGCACACATAAAGCGTGACCGCTTTTGAATTAGTTATTGCAGAAATTACCCCATCCACCAGGAGATTAGGTATGACGCTTGTATATAGACTTCCCGGTCCCAGCACAATAAAATCGCTCTCGGAAATTGCCTCGATAACTTCATCCAGCGGTTTGCAATATTCAGGTTCAAGAAAAACCTTCTTGATTTTCCTCTCATCATGAGTTATGCTTGATTCCCCCCTGACCACCTCATCATCTTCCATCACAGCGCACAATGTGGACTGGTACAGAGTTGCGGGGAGTACCCTGCCCTTGATTGCCAGGATCTTACTTGATTGTTTTACAGCGGTGTCAAAACTCCCGGATATGTCGGTCATTGCGGCGAGAAGCAGATTCCCGAAACTATGCCCCTCCAGTGACTCGCTGTCATGAAACCGGTATTGGAAGAGTTCCGACATCAGGTTTTCCTCGTCTGCCAGTGCGACAAGGCAGTTTCGAATATCACCCGGTGGAAGCACTCCCATTTCCTTGCGAAGGCGTCCTGAGGATCCCCCGTCATCGGCGACGGTAACAACTGCGGCGATATTTGAAGTCTGTGATTTCAATCCTCTGAGAAGGCTCGACAGTCCCGTTCCGCCGCCGATTGTTACAATTTTGACTCCCTGCGCCAGTTTTCTCTCATCATAAACAACATCAACAAGATCTTTTTTTCTGTAGGGTACTGCCACTTCATAGATGGATTTGAACCATTTCAATATTCCAATGATTATAAGTACAAAACCCACCGTGATAAAAATTATGTCCACCCAGATTGTATGTATGTCATATCCTGTAATTTTATTAATGATCTCGGCCGTTCCCAATTCAATCTGTGTGGGTATTTTGGGATTTATAATGAGAATAACGCCCAGGATAAAAATCGTAAGTCCGATCCATGAAAGGAATATCCATCTTTTTATCTTCATGCCCGGTGACAGCCATTTGTATGTTTTTTTAAGCATTTTCAATTTTCTTCACCTAAACCGGGAGAATTTATATGATTACTTCTTTATATCCCTGTGATTGATAAAAGTCTGATAATTTTTTTCCTTGAGAAATTGTGCCAGTCGAGTTGTAACCGCCACGGAGCGATGTCTTCCCCCGGTACAACCCACGCCTATTGTAAGATGAGACTTGCCTCTGCGGATATACAGCGGGATGATGAATTCCAGTAATTGATAAATATTATCAAGCAGAATCCGTCCATCATCTCCCCTGAAAACAAACTGCCGGACCGACTCATCGGTTCCGTCCTTACATTGTAAATTGGGATCATAAAAGGGGTTGGGGAGGACCCTTGCGTCAAAGACAAGGTCAACATCAAGGGGAATTCCAAACTTGTAACCAAAAGAGAGAATAGTAATCATTATGGGCGGCGAGCCGTCTTCAGACTGAAAGAAAAGCCTGGTGATTTCCTCTTTCAAGTCACCCCTCTTTAAGTCACCCGTGTCTATGACTATATCGGCAAGCCCCCTGATTTCTCTGAGCTTTTTCCTCTCTTTTTCAATGCCGTCGAGCAATCGTCCTGAAGATGCCAGAGGATGCTTTCTGTATGTCTCCGAGTACCTTCTAACGAGTATTTCATCGGGAGCGTCCAGGAATATTATCTGTGTGTTGAAATTGTATTCCCTGACTGTTTCAAGCGAGACCTGCAATTCGGACAGAAAACTATTCGCCCCGTCATCGGCTGCAACGGCGACACGATTAAACCCCGATGTGGAGCATAATTGCACGAACGTTGGAATTAATGAAGGGGGGAGATTGTCAACCCAGAAGAAATTCAGATCTTCAAGGGATTTTATTGCGATAGTTTTACCGGCTCCCGACATGCCGGTAATTAAAACGAATTCCTTTGCATTCAATGTTTAAGCCTCCCGGTAATAGGTTCTTCTTTGATATTTCAAACCCTTTTTAAATCTCGCTGCCACATTTTGAGCAGAATTTGCTTTCCGCAGGATTTTGATGGTTGCAGTCAGGGCAATAAAACGGTGGATAGTTGGGGGTAGCCTCCCTGTATTGATAAAAAATTTCAGGATACCTGTTTGACGGGATTTTAATTGTTATTGAATTGTCATCCATATGAGTGCATGAAATCGAATATTTCATATGATGAGCAATTAAATAATAGATAGGGATACCGATGAGAATAAGAATCCCCAGTAATCCCACAGCGTTTTGCTCCACTGCAAAAGCCCATATTATACCGACGAAGAGTAAAAAACACAAAAATCCCACGCCACATCCCATGGGAGTCAGTGTTTTATATTTCCCGTAGCATTCATCGCAAAGATGTAAGTTGACCACTTCTTCTTTTTTCAATGCATACATGAGTATCGCCAGGGGGATAATTCCACCAAGGAGTCCAATATATACCCAGGGCGGATAGTAAATTAAATTCTGATGTATCCTGTTTGTCGCTTGGCGTTCGGCGCATACCATACATTCGGGCGGGTAATAATCTGACCCCGCCTCAGTACGGTTCATGGTTATCTTTCCCAAGAAGTCACCTCCCGGTTGAATGTCATTCTTATTCATTCAAATAAGACCACTCTATTTGATTAATTAACGAATAATCATAATCCTGCCTGATTTGAGGTAAGCATTCAGGGACATTTAAAGGCGTGACATCTTGCCGGGAATATCAGGGCAATATTTTCTGGATCAACATTTAACCTGAAGGAAAAAAATGACATATATAAATCAAATTACGTTTATTTCATTTGACGCACCCACCGGTGTTATACATGCCGCTCAAAAGGAAGGCAAGCTGATTTATGTTTTCCCCGGCGGCTCAGCTTCTCTTGTTGACGCAAAAAGACAAATGCTCTCGTGGATTCAAAAGAAATTCCCGGACTTCGGGGTGAAGGAATCAGGTAATGACGATCCTTATAATAAACTCCTGGAGGCTGCGGGGAATCAGATTCTTGAATATTTCAACGGCAAAAGAAAGCATTTCGATATTCCGTACGAAATGACGGGAACCGATTTCCAGAAGTCCATATGGAGAGAGATTGAAAAAATTCCATATGGGAGTGTTATTTCCTACGGCGAGCTTGCGGTCAACGCGGGGAATCCCGGGGCGGCAAGGGCGGCCGGGGGCGCATGTGGCAAGAACCACCTTCCGATAATAATTCCATGCCACAGGGTAATTGCCTCGGACGGCACATTGGGAGGATTCACGGGTGGACTAAATCTGAAAAGTTATCTATTAAAGATTGAAACTTCCGATTAACCCGGATATTGTTTTTTAATTAAACGCAGAGATCGCGGAGGGCGCAGAGAATAAACATGGATAGATCTCTATAGTGAACGGGAAACGAGAAAAGGGAAGCGGGAAAAAAGGGAAACACCGGGATTTTGAGATTTTTCGACACCCTCTTCTCCGGCCTCCGTTCTCCACTTTCCTCATTTCCTAATTTCCTTAGCGGCAAAACTCCCCGGTCCCTCGGCGGTAAAACTCCTCATTTCCTCATCTCATGTTCGTTTTCAGAAACCGGAAAAACCTCTGCCAGGCAAGTTCGGTCTGTTGCTTTTCGAGTTTATCAACTTTTTTAAGATATGGCACATAAATCAGGAACCCGTGGAGACAATGGGAATATATAATAACCTCCCATTTAACTTTTGTCTTCTTGAGAGCTTCCGCCGCGTAAAAAGCCTGCTCCTGGGGGACTATTGTGTCTTTTGCGCCCTGTAGAATTAAAACCGGGCATTTTATATTTTTAACATAAGAGATACCGTTTCTGACAGCAAAATTCCTGGGTTTATCCCTGGGACCGTTCCCGTATGTCTTTATTGTGATTTTATCTTTGCCAAGCTTGTTGTTATCCTTGAGATATTTGTACCACTTATATATGTCCATTACTCCGTATGCGCATATCACCGCCCTTACACTGTGATTCTTCGAGGCGGCGATGAGTGAAATGAGCGCGCCATGCGAAGCTCCTGCAAGGGCAATTTTCTTCTTGTTAACCCATTTAAAATTAGACATAACTTTGATGGCGTTTAAAACATCGTTGACCTCGCCTTTTGCAACCTCAAGCTCTCCCTCGGAACGATCTCTTTTCTCCTTTGGCTTTTTTCTGTCCCTGTAAGAAGTAGGCTCACCCCGGTACGCCGGACAGAACACAGCATACCCCTTGTTGGCGATTCTCAAGCTTGATTTCTCGTGTGACTCGGAAATACCGCTCATGCCGTCATGGTTGAAAATTACAACGGGAAGCTTCGTGCCTTTTTTGGCAGGAGGGATATACATCAATCCCTTTACTTTCAAGCCGTCGCTGTAATAAGTGATATTGAATATTTTTACCTTGCCTTTTTTACCCATATATTTCCTGGAGACGATAGAGCCGTCTGTTTTCTGCCCTGCAAATGCGGCACCGGTAAATTGGAGGAAAAACAGCAATAACAGGCATAGCAATTCTGTTATTATAGATTTTTTCATGGTTATACCGGTGTTTTTTCCTGGTGTAATGTTTTTCATTTCAAATCTCCTTGTTTTCATTATTGGGAAGCCGCTGAAGCGGCTGAAATGCCAGGGGGAGTGGGTTTCCTTCGTTCCCCCCGGATAAATCTCATGGGAGGTTTAAAACCTCCGCTACCCGACCTCCGGGCTCCGTTTATCGGGACGAGGACGTCCCTCCTACAGATTCGCAGGATTGTAAGGAGGGCCCCGTATGAGCGATTTTGGCGTATTTGAACTCCAATGCCACAAGGTCAAGAGAATTCACAAACTTTTCGACAAGGCGAACAATGCAGTCCCTTCAAATCTGATCATCAAGAGTTTTTGGGAGTAAACTCAATTGATTTCTGTTGATGCCACTTTGATAAGTCATATCTCAAACACATCTTTTCTTTAAAATAAATATTTAAACCTGTAAAATGTATTCGACAATCCTGAAGAAAATCCTTCGGAGAAAAAAAAGTTTTTACACAGTCTGAGGAAACCCCTCCTACACGGATTTTGCCTTGTCAAGCCTATCCTTTACCAACTCGCATACGCTCCAATAAACCTCTTTTCGTTCTTCGTCGGTCAGGTTCAGGGTTTTGAATGCGATGTTGTCCAATGCCTTTCTGTCGGGAAGGGGATTGGGTTGTTGTTGGCGGATGGGGATTGAAATGTCAATTCCTGATTCAACAAAGAAGCTGCAGCTCTCTCTTTTCCTCATATTTTGCCATATTCTTTTTAATTCATTGTTATCTTCATTCGATATGACATTTTGTTTTATTGCAGGTATTTCTTTTATGACACAAACATTTGTATCGGCAACAGCCTGGGCGCCGGTTAATTCTCTGGTATTAAGCTCTATGAGTAATCTGACAAAGGAAGAATTCAGCAGGGCAATATTTTGTTCTATGCTGCTTCTTTGAAAGAACTTAATTCCAAACAAACAACAATCTTCAAGAAAGCCATTCGCTTCGAACACGGGCATTCTTTCGCCTATTCTTCTTAATATGATTGCATCGCAAGCATCTTTATGTCCAACATCATACCATAGTTTTCGATTTTTCACAGATGATATATTTTGAAATTTGTTTTCTTCACCCCATTTGATGTAATTGTTGACACATTTTTTTTCGATATTTTCATTATTCTTAAATTTCAAAATATATGTGCTTAAATTCTCTCTTTTCAATAGTAAAATTGAACTGTTTTTGGCGCTCTTTATTATTGGAACTAAATACTCATCCTCAATCATCATCCCTACGGGCAAGCCTTCGTGTTTTGGTATCAGTTTCCAGTATCTTCCGTCGTCGGTTTTCTTTATATCAAAATGCCTGCCGGGAAGGTAAAAGAATTCGTTGCAGCCGGTCGTAAAACCGCGGCGAATTTTCGCAATGTCGCCCAGTCTTACCAGTTTCTTCCTGCCTTTTTCCAGGATTGTAAAGAATATATCAGGCGCACGCAGATATTTTCCGCCCCATCTATCGCCGGCGAATTTGCCTGATTTGGGGACGCCTGTTTTCTTGCCTGAAACAAAAGCTTCCTTTTCGCTTTTTGAGGATAATTTTTTCTTTGTTTTTTTAGATTGAGATTGCTTCGTCGCTTCGCTCCTCGCAATGACATTCTCCTCTTCCGGGAATTCCCATCCTTCCAGCAACAATTCCTGTTGGGTCATAGGTACAACCCGGGCAATTGTGCTTTCCCCATCTTTTCCATATCCCATTTCCCGTTTCCCACTTTCCGCTTCCCTTTTCCCTTTTCCCATCTCCCACTTCCCGTTTCCCTCTTCCCGTTTCCCCTTTCCCTCTCTGAGATGCCCCCTGGATTTCATCTTTTCGATTTCTTTTAAATTATCAAGGTTAATGACTTCCTCGAAAGGTTTCCTGAATTGAACAAACCGGGCGATATTTTTCAACGCTTCCTTTTCCCTGTAAACGGGGGCTGAGAATAAAGCTATGATGGTGTTTACATCAGCATGTGAGAAGCTCCTCTTTGCCGAGTTATCATATATGGCATGGATTCGGACATATTTGAGAAGAAACTCCTGTAGGTTTTTACCATATCCCACATCAAGCCAGGAATTGGAAGTAATAAAGCAAAAGACGCCGTTTTTGTTGAGAAGGTGAAGCCCATTGAAATAAAAATAGATGTAGAGATCGCTCCTTTTTTCAATTTTATTTATCTGCCCGGGGTAAAGATGTTTTATTTTATTAATGATCCTATCCTTATATTTCTTTTTGATATCCGTCGTTATTTTGGCTGAATCGAGTGACGGAGGGGCAATATTTTCCTGACGAACATAAGGGGGGTTGCCGATAACTACATCGAAG
The DNA here is from genome assembly GCA_021107945.1 of Vulcanimicrobiota bacterium. Lineage (GTDB taxonomy): Bacteria > Vulcanimicrobiota > JAJTBE01 > JAJTBE01 > JAJTBE01 > JAIORV01. Next base: position 32,401 of record JAIORV010000161.1, read on the forward strand.
CCTTTCGTTTCGCCGGATAATATCTCTATGAATGCCGGGTCCAAAACTGCAAACCTATTCTGTGCTTTTTTGCATATGCCTAATCCGCCTATGTCTGCTGCAAGGAAATCGCCGACACTCAGATTAAAAGAAAAACTGGGCAGGAGTGGCTTTGATGAATGATGCTCTTCAAGTTCCAAATCGGTTTCGATAATGAGTTGAAGCCATAGGCGAAGTTCTGCGATATTCACAGCCCATTCCTTGATATCGATACCATATAATGATTTCCCAATGATACTTTTTTTGATGTTGAAGTCAGCAGGAGGCCCATTTTGACTATATGAATACGCCCTTTTAAGTAACCCGTAAAGAATATTGAGCATACCCACAAGGAAAGAGCCGCTACCGCATGCGGGGTCAACAACTGTAATGTTCTCCAGCAATGTAATAATGCCGTTCCACAGTTTAATCTTGCTGATTTTTTCATCTATCTCATTAATACTGTCACCGGCGGCAAATATAAAATCATAAAGAAGCTCTTTCCCATTCCCGTTCCCGCTTCCCGCCTCCCACTTCTCATTTCCCATATTGGTGAGATTGTTCCACAGATATTCCACCAGGGAGCGGCGGCACATGAAGTCGATTTCTGTTCTATCTGTGTAGAAAATCCCAGCCTTTGCCCTTTCGTCAGTGTCTTCTGAAATGTTAACCAGGGACTCATAGACTCTTCCAATCATTTCCGGATCAACGGCAACCGCTGCATCAAGCGGCAATTCTTCCCTGATCGTGAAGTTATATCTCTCGAGGAATTCGAATATCGTGTCGAAAATCTCATCGGGAATCGTGAAATGTAGTCTGTTATCGAAATCATTTATTTTGAATAGCCTGCTGTTAAGGTATGGGGCGAGAATTATTGCAGAACTTATTTTATCCGAAAAATAAGGGCGTTGACATCCTTTGACATTTCCGCAAAGAGCTTGAAAAAAGAGAACCGAGAGCCAATCTTCATAAAACGAGTCTGCTTCAATTTTGTTTGCCTTTTTTAATTTTTGGTATGTCCTGTAAAATTTAATTATGAATTTTTGATCCTTACCGAGCCATTCTTTTTTCTGTATGAAACATAGGAACAAGAGTCGGCTTAATAACTGGTGTGAGAAATAATGCGCCCATTTAATATCGCCCGATTTTTCCCTGAATACTTTCTTCACATGGTTGAATATTTTTTCATATCCCCGGAAGAAGTCTTCCGAAAGTGTCTCATCCATGTTGATTCCTGGGGTGTTCATGATATCACATCCATATAGGCTGTATCTAATAATTATTATCCTTTTTGACCTGCGGCGAGACGCCGCAGCTACCGACATTGTTATATTATAATGGTGGGGGTGGCGTCTCGCCGCCCGGACAACGTATTTACTGAAACAGGCGGAGGGTTAGCTCTCTCCGCCTGTTTATGATCCTGTATTTTAATTGATTATATTCCAGGTATGTTTGTCGGGGCTGGAAGCCCCTCCCATATTACCCAGTCTATATTATCGGGACGAGGACGTCCCTCCTACATTACCAATCTACATTATCGGGACGAGGACGTCCCTCCTACATTACCAATCTACATTATCGGGACGGGGACGTCCCTCCTGCATTATCGGAGTTGCGAAGCCCCTCCTGCTTTATCTATTCCTTAACACCGCATGTGCGGCGGCGAGTCTTGCTATTGGTACTCTGAACGGTGAGCAGGATACATAATCGAGGCCTATCAGGTAGCAGAATTCCACCGATTTTGGCTCTCCGCCATGCTCTCCGCATATTCCTACTTCCAGATCCGGGTACATAGCTCTTCCGTCGTTCACGGCCATTTTCATCAGTCGTCCCACGCCTTCTCTGTCAACAACCTGGAAGGGATCTACTTCGAGAATTCCCAATTCAATATAGACAGGGATGAATGTGCCGGCGGCGTCGTCGCGGGAGTATCCGAATGTGGTCTGTGTGAGGTCGTTTGTTCCAAATGAGAAGAACTGTGCTCCATGCTTGGGATCGGCCAGCGTACCGGCAATGGTACAAGCTCTTGGAAGCTCGATCATTGTGCCAACCTTGTATTCAACCTCGACACCTTCTCTTTTCATTACCTTGTGGGCGATCTCGTCAACCATTTTTCTCAGCATTATCATCTCATTGATATGGCTAACGCCGGGAATCATAACCTCGGTTTTCACATCCACGCCCTCTTTTTTAAGCTGGCAGGCCGCTTCAAAGATAGCATTTGCCTGCATCTCATAGAGGGACGGATAGACAATGCCCAGTCGGCATACACGCAGACCCAGCATCGGGTTGAATTCGCGAAGCTTTTTGATTTTTTCGAGAAGCTCTTCTTTCTCCTTGAGCTTTTTAGGGTTATCGCCGGAAATTCTCAGTTTGATTACCTCTTCAAATGTTTCGTCATGGTCGGGAAGGAATTCGTGAAGCGGCGGATCGAGCAATCTGATTATAACCCAACGTCCTTCCATAGCCTTGAGTATACCGTAGAAATCTTCTTTTTGCATCGGCGCGAGCTTGTCAAGGCAATCCTGATATACCTTCCAGGGCTCTTTCGCTTCTTTTTTAATTCTATCAATATCCATCTGAATTCCGGATTTCTTATCCTCGTCAGCGGCGATTAAATCTTTTTCAAGCCTGGTGAGGAGTCTTTTTGTACGCTCGGCATCTCCGGCGACCATGATCATCTTCTGGACGACTGGAAGCCTGCCTTCTTCCATGAACATATGCTCGGTTCTGCAAAGTCCGATTCCTTCTGCGCCGAAGGAGCGTGCTCTCTTTGCATCCCTGGGGTTGTCTGCGTTGGCATAGACGCCCAGTTTCCGGATATCGTCAGCCCACGAGAGAAGCTCTTTTGCCTGTGGCATCAATTCTTCAGGTTTGACCGCCCGGATCTTGCCCTCGAAAACCTCACCAGTTGCGCCGTCAAGAGAGAGCCAATCTCCCTGCTTGAATGTCTTACCATCGACCAGGAGTTTCTTGTTTACAAGATCAATTGTGAGCGCTTCGCATCCGACTATGCACGGGATACCCCATCCTCTTGCCACGAGAGCGGCGTGGGATGTGGAGCCTCCTGTGCTTGTGAGGATTCCTACCGATGCGTTCATTCCGCCTGCATCGTCGGGCGTTGTCTCGGGTCTTGTCAAAATTACAGGTTTGCCCTCTTCTTTTGCTTTTATGGCGGCGACGGCATCGAATATGATTATGCCGGTAGCGGCTCCGGGAGATGCGTTGATTCCCTTGGCAAGGAATCTTCCCTCCGCCTTTGCCTCCGCTTTTGCCTGGTTGTCAAAATAGGGATGCAACAGGAGATCTATCTGTTCGGGTTTTATCCTGTCAACTGCCATTTCTTTTGTGATAAGCCCCTCATGAACCATATCAACGGCGATTTTGATGGCGGCGAGCGCCGTTCTCTTTCCGTTCCTTGTCTGGAGCATATAGAGTCTGCCGTCCTCGATTGTGAACTCCATATCCTGCATATCCTTGTAATGTTTCTCAAGCTTACCGCAAATATTCAGGAATTCCTTATAGACTGCCGGGTGGGATTTCTCCATCTCCGCGATATCCAGGGGTGTCCTGACACCGGCGACGACATCCTCACCCTGTGCATTCAGGAGGAATTCACCGGCAACGACTTTTTCACCGCTCTGGGAATCACGGGTGAACGCCACACCGGTTCCGGAATTCTCTCCCATATTTCCATATGCCATAGCCTGGATATTTACGGCGGTTCCGTATGTATGAGGGATTCCTTCTCTTTCGCGATAGACAATTGCTCTCTCGTTGTTCCAGGATTCAAACACAGCTTTGACCGCCAGGAAGAGCTGCTCATAGACATCTTCGGGGAATTCTCTTCCGGTGTTTTTCTTGAAGATCTCCTTGAAATGCACAACCAGCTTCTTAAGCTCTTCTGCCGGGATATCATAGTCTTCTTTGATTCCGAGTTTTTTCTTGAGTCCCTTAAATTCTTGTTCGAATTTGTGCTTGCTGACACCCATGACCACATCGCTATACATCATAACGAACCGGCGATATGCGTCGTATGCGAAACGGGGGTTGTTCGTCTTATTGATGAGTCCTTTTATCGTCTCTGCGTTCAGTCCCAGGTTCAAGACCGTATCCATCATTCCGGGCATGGAGACCCTTGCGCCGGAGCGGACAGATACGAGCAGGGGATTCTTCGAGTCTCCGAAGACTTGTCCCTTCTCCTTCTCGATGTACTTCATCGCCTCATGAATCTCTTCCGTGAGTCTGTCGGGCATCTTTCCGTCGTTCTCGTTGAACTCGTTGCAGACCTCTGTTGTGATGGTAAATCCGGGCGGTACCGGGAATCCCATGGAGGTCATCTCAGCAAGGTTCGCTCCCTTGCCGCCGAGCAAGTTTTTCAGTTCTTTCTTGCCCTCGTTGAAAAGGTAGATCCTTTTCTTTGTCATTGTTTTGCTCATAAATTCACCTCTGCGTTTAATTTGTTTTTTATTTATCTAGCTTTAGAAATTGCAGCTCCTGTGAGTTGAATAGTTTAAATGCCGGGAAAAATGAGGAGCCTTGATTTTACCTAAATATAATTCTACTACATTTTAACAAGTTCACATGCACGAAACTTGAGTACTTAGTGTATAAAAGTACATTAATGCTTTATGTATTAGTTTTAAACAAAAGAAAATCCTGCATGCAAAATGGGAAATGGGATGTGGGAAATGGGAAATGGGAAATGGGAGACGGGAAAAAGGAATAAGGAAGAGAATACTTTAGCTCGATGAAAAAAATACTTCAACAATGGGATATTGTCGTTCTCGTCCTGATTCTCCTTATTCTTGCTTTTTATAATTCTTATTTTATTAATAACAACAATGCCCCGCCGTATGCCGACTCGCCGTTCCACTTGATAAACGGGAACCGCTATTATTCAAGAGTTTCCGGCGAGGAAATTGAGAGACACGGCGAGATAAATCTGGAGTATCCGCCACTTTTATACTTTACATCTATAGCTGTTTATAAAACTTTTGGCTTTTCCCTGAAGAACGCCTTGTGGAGCAGTTTTCCGTTCCTTGTTATATTTGTCGTTTCCATATTCCTGATGGGAAAGTATTTTGGAGGAAAAATCGGGGGTGTTGCAGCTATACTCATCACCGCATCAAGCCATATTACCCTTGAAGCTTCCCATATGTACCTGCTTGATCTTCCCCATACGGCATTCACCGCGCTGGGACTGTATTTTCTTATTATATCCGACAAGATGGAGAAACCCGTCTATACTTTCCTGTTTGGGATTTCATTCGGACTGGCAATGCTGGGAAAGCATACATCCATATTTTTCCTGTCTCTCCCGCTCCTGACGATGTTCATTTACATCATCAGAAAAAAATGGGTTCTATACCTCCTGCCTGTAATACCTGTTGCAGCACTCTCAATCCTGGGATATATAATGATAAGGCATGCGGTAAGTCTCGGCAGGCATATTCACACACGAAACCCGGTTCCTTATTATGGAATCCCCATTCTTATTCTGACAACGGTAGTGTTCTTTGCGGCTATAATATATCTCAGGAGAAAAAAAGGCAGACTCTTCACCGGTATCGACGGCAACCTTATTGACTCGACATTAAACGGTGTTTCAGCGATCCTTGTAACTTCCCTGACGGCGGGAGTTTGGTACATCCTGACAATAAGGGGCGTTGTTCAGAAGATGTTTCTTCAGGGAGTTCTTGTTAAAACGGCAACCCGGAGCATGGGATCACTTTTCCTTGTAAGCATCCTCAATTATGTTGATCTCATAAAGTTTTTCAGCATTATCACATTAATCCTCGCCCTTGTGGGTGTTGTTTATTTATTCCTTAAAAAAGAAAAAAGATTCGAGCTTATTTTGATTATGCTTTGTTGTTTGTCGGGTATTCTCGCTCATGCGCCCCTTGCCCACGCCTCGGTTTTCTATGTTGTCGCACTTTTTATATTTCTGTCAGTTTTTGGAAGCTACTGGTTCAAGTATGCGGGGAAATTCCAGGCAATCCCGTTTGTGCTTCTTATTATCTCATCCACACTTTCTTTTTATTACCCGTTTTCAAATCGAGCGACAAGCCTGAAAATATTCCCTGTTGCCGTTGTGAAGGTACTTGCATTAAAACACACGATTATACCCGACAGGCGGGATTACCCCATCAACCATATTTTAAACGACCTGGACGAGAAAAAAGAGGAAATGCTGGATATAATGGGGGACAGACGATTACCCGCGCTTGTATATTTAACTCCTGAATTCAGAACCGCATACCGGGGACCCGGCGAGGTCAACCACCTTGTATTTGAGACCTACAAAGAATTCATGAAAATTGAGGATGTTTTCATTTACTCATTTGAGAAAGACTGGGAAACCCCGTTAAAAATACTTGAAAGCTATCCGGTTTGCATGATAATCGGATATTGTGATGAATCTGAAATTAAGAAAGTAAAGGAGAAAGTTCACCGGATCTCCGGCAGAAAGTTGATACCCACCTCAAAATATAAGCTCACGGGAAAAAGGAACCTTGTGTTTTACAATCTTGAATGGGATAAAACCAGTGATAACGTAAAAACAGGGACTGATTTTGAATCCATCCTGGGAAGAATGCAAAAACGGCCCGGTGAACTTGAAGATATGAGGGGGGCATCGGAAAAAATGTTAAAATGAATATGAGTGAATTACTATTCCACGGCGTCTTTTAAACTCATAATATATTCATAATCCGCATCAATATATCTCTTTGCGCATTCAATCAAATTATCGCTTGCATTGAGATTGTCATCAAGTATGACGGCGACTGCATACATCGAGGATCTGTCAACACATTTGCCTTTTTCTTCCATCTCGGCGGCATATTTTTCAACCGCTTTCTTGATCTGCTGGAGTATGTTTTTGTCTTCCGGGCTTGCCTGTGCCATCAATCCCCCTAGCTCTTCTCCAACTTTGACCAATGCTTCTTCCCTTTCCTTGATTATCATATTACTCCTCCTGTTAGTGATTTCCATGTTAATTTCTCGATTGCCCACTTACACTCCTTCAAAATATTTCCAAAATGAATTCAAGGAATATTTTATATAAGGACTTACGCAATTGTCATTCTGAGCGGATCACGAAAGACTTGCTTTACTCCAATGACTTTCTCAAAGACGGAATTTTCTTGCTCTGCGGAGATTAACACAGCGAAGAATCTCTTGAATAATTGCCTGCAGGAGATCGTTTGTCGTGGGTAGAGATCCTTCGCTGTGGAAGACATCGGAGGTAAGTAAAACCCGTTCTTGCCAAGGTTTATTCAGGAAAGATAAAGATCGTATTCCGCTCAGGATGACAGTTTCATGCATTTCTTTCTTGGAAATGCGTAAGTCCTTATATAATAATCTTAAGTTACTGTTCAACCCCTATGTTTTTTCTACCGCAGAGAGCACAGAAGTTTTATTCGGGATTTTCCATGTTTTAATAACCCATGCGGCGGATAGTTACATTTTTTTATTTTTCTCTTTAGCTTTTTTTCAAGGAAGGAGTCCGTTTATGGGGAGTATAAGATAATAGATTATAATGAGCAGAATTCACGAAGAAAACGATTTCACCAGAATAAAGGGAATATCATTTGCCCTTTTTAAAAAATCAAATAATATCACACTGCTATACTCAGCACTCATGATCGGGCTTTTTTGGTTAATCCAACGTTATGCATCCAAAATGCCGGTTTCCGATAGCCCCATAAGAACGATTTTATTTGGTATCTCGTATGTTTTTTTCTTCCTCTGGGTGGCATGGTTTTTCTTGATTCTTATTCCAGTCACACTGAAAATTTGCAGGAAAACCGGAGAGATCACCGCAGTATGGCTTGGAATATTCCCCCAAAAAATAGGCACGAGAGACGATGTTGAAGAAGTGATACTTGAGAAAAAATGGGAATCCGAGAAATCCGGGGACCAGGCAGTTTCCCCCCACAAAAAGATTGTTATGCTGAAGTTCAAAAGCGGCAGGACATTCCCGGTTCTCATAACGGGTAATGACAATCTGGCCCATGAGGTCTCCCTGGAGTTGACAAGATGCCTTGAAGCCCGTCTTAATGAATCCACATAAACTTCCACGCGACGAGCAAAAAACTCATCATTTCTTTCATAGGAGTTGATACAATGAAAAAGATTTTTCTGATTCTTTTCTTACTTACGCTGATTCTTTTTTCTCTTCATTCAAGCGCGAATGCCCAAAACATAACGCTTACTATTAAATCGGAGCCTTCAGGGGCAAATGTTTTTATTGACAGGGAATTAAAAGGCACAACGCCTTACACAATAAAACTGGAAAAAGGCGAGCATTTGATAAGGGTTGCCGTCGATGCGTACTGGCGGCCTTACATAGAAAAAAAGAATATCACAGAAGATACAACGCTAAATGTCAAATTGATGCCAATCAACGAGCTTTCGTACGACAGGGGGCTGAAATCTTTCCAATCCGGGAGTTACAAATCGGCAAGGAGTCATTTTGAAAAAGCGGTTTCCGGGAAGGGAAGAGTTATACCGGAAGCTTATTTCTACCTTGCAATTATCGACAGGATGGAATCCAAAGACACATCGGCAAAGCACAATTTGAAAAAATTCATTAACCTGAATCCACAAAAAGGTCAATTCATGGAGACATACCCGGAAATATATAAAGATACGCTCAACTATAGCGTAAAAATATCTCATTTCCTGCTGGGAGAAATTTACCGGAAAAATTATGAATGGGCAAACGCCGCCACCGCGTATAAGCTGGCGATACCCGATTACAAAAGATTTATTGATGAAAAAAGTAAGCCTTCGTATGAACAGATAAGGAAATTGAGGGAAAAAGTCAACAAGAATCCCGATAATTATGGCGCACAAATACAATTGGGATACCTTTTCGAGCTTAAAGGGAAGCTCTTCCAGGCGATGATGTCATACCGGGATGCGGCAAAAAAAATATATGCCAAATCACCGGAATTCATGAAAAAGTATGGAAAATTGCTGGAGTCGGAATAATTGTCGGCAGACCTGAGCTACGTGTTTTGTCGGCAGACCTGAAGGTCTGAGCTACGTGTTTTATTATATCATCATCATAACGTAGCGCGGGTTTTTAAACCCGCTATCCATCTAAAAACATTAAAGGAAAACATTCTAACCTGTCAAATTAGTGGCTGAAATGAAAACAGGAAAGATGCCTGCAAATTTGATATTTCGGATACTTTTTTTCACGTTTGCTATTTTTTTATTTGTTTTCTTTTCTTTTAATAAATATAGATTTACATGTTATGCACAAACCGAAAAAATCACACCTGCCGACAAACATAATAGTCCAGCAAATAGTTATAAGGAATCTCTCGTAAACGGGCACATTGCATTCTGGGCCGTAAGGGAACCGCTGGTTAAAATATGGAAATGGGCGGAGATTATTACATACGAAAATCTCAGAAATCTTCCGGAGAATTTATCATTCAAACCCAAAAAAAGAAGAATGGATAACATTAAAAACAGGTTGTCCTCGCTAAATTGTCTTTCTTCCAATGATTCAATTCAATCGGACTTCCGGTTGAAACCGCTCAATAATGATAAGCGGAATAATTTCAACAATATCAATCGGCCAAAACTTGACGGGGACAGTTTTTACGACGATTTTAACCGTCCTGAGATGGTCGGCAGGATGAGAAAAGACAGGGGTAATTTTCTGATTCCCATGTCAAAACAAACCGGGGTTCTCTCAAATAAATCTGATTCCCACAAAACCCCGTTTTTAGAAAACGAAACCGACAGATTTCATAAAAAACTTTCATACCTTTCCCGGCAGTCGGGAGATTTCAGCATTGACCGGAATAATAAAGACGATAATCAAAACGAAGAAGATTCACCAACAAAAAAGGAAAAGCGAAAAAGATGGTATCGGCGGGAGTCTCTATGTAAAGAGAAGAAGGTGAAAAATAAAGAGGACAAGAGGGAATTAAAGACACTCACCCTCGAAGATACGGAGGGACCCCAGCGTATAAACATCAAAGCTGACGAGGTAAGATATCACAGGGGTATAACTACCGCCAGGGGAAACGTTACTGTTGAAAATCGCGGCGTAAAAATTAAGGCGGATAAAATTCAATATAACAAGTATTCAAAAGAAATACTCGCCGATGGAAAAGTGACAATCCAAAAGGGTGAGGACGGGATCACGGGAAGTTCCCTGAAATATAATCCCGTAACGCTTGAAGCTGATATCAAAGACGCTTACGGTCACGCAAAAGATATTGCAGTGGGGGATGTAAAACTCAAAAGAACGATATTTTTCTGGGGCAAGCAGGTTCAATGGAAGCAGGGAGTGATTTGCATAAAAAAGGGAGCGGTAACTTCATGCGATCTGCCTCCACCCGATAGCCATTACCGGATAACCGGTGAGGAAATAATTATTTACCCTAAGGAAAAGATGATCGTGCGAAACGCCCGATTTTTCCTTGGCAAAAGTCAACTGCTTGGTTTGAAGAACATGGTATTCCCACTTCGCCAGCGCGACCCAAGGACGAGTCAATCCTTCATACCGAAAATCGGCAGAAACGAGCAGGAAGGATTGTATGTCAAGGAAGCTGTGAGTTATCTATGGGGAAAGAAAGATTACGGAGTTCTTCACCTTGACTGGTTCCGCAAGGTGGGAATAGGTGCGGGAATAGAGCATTACTATCATCTTGGGGACAGGGGCGCGGGCAAGGTTTATTACTACAGGATGGGCTCTTCGACCTCGCCCACAAACCGCTATAATTTTACAAACAGGGTATATTACAAGTTTCCCAACAATTTTTTCGTTTCCCTCAACTACTCCAGCGAACGCTATGAGTATCCCGAGTACTCTTCCCCCAACATCAAAAATGTGGACTTCTATGTAAGTCATTTCACAGACAAAACAAGAACCGCTCTTCATATCCAGGATTACATATTAGGCTCAAACAGGAACTACGGGTTCAATTTTCTCAACCGCTATGAGATTAACGAGAGGTTGCATTCACAGATGGTTGTGGATTACCTGTCCTCGGAAACTTCGCTCAAGAGGCTTTACCGGCTGAACACTCTGGGAAGACTGGTGCAAAGAGGAGACGTCTTCGATTCATCTCTTACTTTTGACTATACCTGGGGAGATCGGAAATTCTATGTAAACCGACAGCCCGAGGTAGCAATAAGAAGCAGGGATTTTAAGGCGGGACCTATCGATTACCGTGTTTCAATGGCAGTGGGAAGCTTCCGGGAAATGCCCTCGGATATTTCCACTATAAGATCCGATATAAAACTCAGCATGCTCAACAAGGTCTATCCCATCTCAAGCTCGACCGATTTCTCCGTGGCAGGTGGATTGCGCCAGCTTCTATATGAACAGGGACATAAGAAATATATTGTGAGAACCCATGCAAACCTGGAACAGAAACTGGGCAAGAATATAAGCGTATTGGCAACCCATTACTTCCAGGACAAAGAAGGGCACTCACCAATTGCCCTTGATTATTTCGACGACTATAATGTTATGGGAGGAACCCTTGAATATTGCAACCTGAAAAACCTCAGAATGCAGTTGACCGGCGGGTATGATCTCGAACACAAGCAATACCAGTCAATGATCCCAAGGCTCGAATACTGCCCCACCATAGGAAGCAGGATGATATTCAGCTCCAATTACGACGTGAAGCATAAGCAATGGATGAATATCGACGGTGAGGTGGGAATGAAGCTGAGCAAGCAGGTGGGATTGAAATATTGGGGACTTTATGATCTGAACAACAAGAGGATGACATATCAGAACTATGTCGTGGAATTCGACTCCCACGACTTCGCCACACGATTTATCTACAAGGGATCACAGGGAGAAGTCTGGCTCTCGGCGACCATTAAAGGTTTCCCGTATGATAAGATTGAAGTGGGGCCTGATGAGGACAGGAATATTGTTGACAAGAGCCTCCTTGAAAGAGCGCCTGATGAAGAGGATCTGTGAAAAAGGGTTGTTAACACAGAGAGCGCGGAGTTCGCAGATGATTTAAAATTACGAAATTGTTATTATTAAATTTTAACTATTCAGCCCCCTTATGAGTATGAATTTTAAACATCGATTTCAAAGCGTTTAATGCCGGTCGGGAGACCGGCCTCTACCCAATATTTTATGGAATTATAATTGTATGAAGTGTTAACTTTATTTAAAACTCTGCGTCCTCCGCGTTCTCTGCGGTGAATAGTTACTATCAAAATATAAAATTTTATAGAGGTCATATTATGAAACAATATAAAGTGGGAATGATAGGATATGGATACTGGGGCAAGATTCTGCTCAGGTATTTCAGGAAACACCCGGGGTTCAATGTTAAGTCTATCGCCACAAGACACCCCGACAGGATCAAGAGCGATATTCCCGCCGGGACAATTGCCTGCTTGCCTGATGAGATTATCAATGATGAAGAAATCGATGCCGTTATAATCGCAACGCCAATCGGCACTCACTTTGAACCGGCGAAAAAAGCGCTTGATAATGGGAAGCATCTGTTTATGGAGAAGCCTTTGACGCTGAATCCGGAGGAAGCTGAGCAGTTAGCCCGGATTGCCCGGAAAAACGGACTCCACATCTTCACCGATTATATATTCACATTCTCTCCCGCCATATTGAAGATGATTTCCCTTATTGAAGAAGGTGCGGTGGGAAAAGTTACAGGTTCGAGTTTTCATGTTCGCCAACTGGGGCATTTCTCTAAGAATAATGTATATGTTGACCTCGGATGCCATATCCTCAGCGTGCTTGACCTCATCACCCCGCTCAACAAACTGGAATTCACCCGGTCTGACATATTGAGCCATGACGGCTTCGTGGAAACCGGCGTTATAGGATTCCGACCTGCAGTAGGGGCTTCCAGCCCCGATGAATCCAGATCCAAAAAATCCTCCACCTATAAACCCGACGGAATCACCGGCATCATCTGTCTTTCCTTCAACCACCCGATAAAAGAAAGGAATATGGCGATCTATGGTGATCTGGGTACAATTGTGTATGACATGATGCAGGAAAAGCCCTTGCAGATTCTTCATTATGGTTTTGATCGGGAAAAAACCAGGGATCCTATCGAAAAAAAGATAACATATTTTGATTTTGATGAATTCAATACTGTTAAAGAGGTTGTGGATGGATTTTACAGGGACCTGACAGGAAAATTCCCTTCAAACCTTGATATGTCAATGAGGGTGACGGAAATACTTCAAAAATTTCGGTAATAAATTATAAAATTTTATCAAAAAGACTTGACCAATTGGCAAATATCAATTAAAATATTGCCGGTAGAATGTTGTCGGAGAGTTGGCTGAGAGGTCGAAAGCGGCGGTCTTGAAAACCGTTGTGGGCGCGAGTCCACCGGGGGTTCGAATCCCTCACTCTCCGCTTTTTAGTTCCCCCCTTTTTTCACCGCAGAGATCGCAGAGGATTTACACTTTTTTAACCACGAAGGCACGGAGGGCACGAAGATTTTTTTTAAAATGATAATTAAAGAAAAAGTCCTCATTTTCCGATAAAACCAATTCCTTATTTCCTCGGAGGAGACATATTCCTCATCATCCCTACTCCTGATTTTATTATGGGGAAGCCACTGAAGTGGCTAAAAAAGTAAAGGGGGTGGGACTCCTTTCTTTCCCCCGGTTGAAACCGGGGGTTATTCTCATGGGACGAATCCCTTTTGTTCTTCCATTATCCATCCCCCTACACATGAGGGGAGAGAAATGAGAAGCGTGAAGTGACGGCATCCATTTTCAAAACCCCATTCCCCTCCGTGTCCTCCGTGGCTTTGTGGTAAAACAAAAATCCTCTGTGGTCTCTGTGTCCTCTGTGGTGAAAAAAACACATACATCCTGCACTATCCGTTTATCGGGATGGGGAAAGGGAAAGGGGAAAGGGGACATGGGAAACGAGATCCATTATCCGTCATCCATTATCCAATATCCATTATCCAATATCCATTATCCGTTTTCCGAATCCCTCTGTGGTCTTTGCGGTGATAAATTACATCCGCTATCAGTCCTCTATTATTTTCTTCGTGTTCTCCGTGGCTTCGTGGTAAAAAAACAGATCCGGTCTCCGTTTTCCTGATTTCCTAATTTCCTTAGAGGAAACCGATTCCTCATCCCCTCATTATCAAAATTCTTACTTTCCTAACAGGAAAAAGGTTGTCAATTCTTTAATATTATCATGAATAACTAGGAAAAGCTGGAATCGGTAATCAGTCTTGAAAGGGGATGTAGAGTTGTCAGTTATTGATATCACCATTCTTTTAGCATATTTTGCGGTCGTAGGGGGAATAGGCTACTGGTCGAGCAAGAAAAGCCAGAAAGACTCACAGTCTTACTTCCTTGGAGGAAGCGGCATAGGCTGGATGGCAATCGGGGCAAGTCTGTTCGCATCAAACATCTCGGCGGAGCACTTTATCGGGCTTGCCGGAAGCGGTGCATCCAGCGGACTGGCGGTAGGTCAATTCGAATGGATTGCCTGTATTATCCTTCTTCTTCTTGGCTGGTTTTTTGTGCCGTTCTATCTGAGTACCGGTGTTTTCACGATGCCGGAATTCCTGGAAAGAAGATTTAACAAAGGATGCCGTAATTACCTATCGGCGATTTCACTTATCGCCTATATCTTCACAAAAGTGAGTGTAGCTCTCTGGGCCGGTGCCAAGGTACTGGAAGTCATTCTGGGATGGAATATTTATGTGGGCGCTATCGTCCTCATCCTGGCTACCGGAGCTTATACTATCTTTGGAGGGTTGCGCGCCGTTATATACACTGACTTCCTCCAGGCCTTCATCCTTATAGGCGGCGGAATTATGCTTACAACAATAGCGGTTTCACAAGCAGGCGGTCTCGGAGTGATGACGGCCAAGCTTGCGCCCTCGTTCTGGAGCGTCTGGCAACCCATTAACCATCCCGACTTCCCATGGACGGGCATATTATTCGGAGCGCCTATACTTGGGATCTGGTACTGGTGCACGGACCAGATGATCGTCCAGAGAACGCTAGCGGCAAAGGATGTCACAGACGCAAGGCGAGCCACTCTCTTTGCCGGTTATCTCAAGATCCTGCCTGTGTTTATCCTTGTTCTTCCCGGTCTTGCGGGAGCGATTATCTATCCGGGAATAAAACCCAATGCAATGTACGCAACGATGGTTAACAACCTGCTTCCGGTGGGTGTAAAAGGATTGGTTGTTGCTGCGCTCCTTGCAGCTCTTATGAGCTCGCTCTCCAGTGTGTTTAACAGCAGCTCGACTCTTGCTGTTATGGACTTTTACAAGGAATATCGCCCGAATGCCAGCGAGAAAGAATTGGTGCGGGCGGGGCAAGTGGCAACCTGTTTTCTTGTAGTTGTTGGTTTTCTATGGCTTCCCTTTATCGGGAAAATGAGTGAACAGCTCTTTGTCTATCTGCAATCGGTTCAGGCATATATCTCTCCTCCAATTGCAGTCGTGTTTCTCGTGGGTCTGTTGTGGAAACGAGTGAACGGGAAGGGAGCGCTTGCCGCACTTATTAGCGGCTTTGTGTTAGGAGCGTTCCGCTTTATTGTCGAACTGGGCGTGAAAGGCGGATGGGTAACAAATGCCCTCCTGATTAAACTTGCAAAAATCAATTTCCTCCATTTTGCGATTATCCTGTTCGTGATTTCAGGGGCAATTTTGATTATTGTAAGCCTGCTTACTGAAAAACCCTCGGAGGAGAAATTGAGTATGTTCAAGGTGGAGAAGGAAGAAGTCTTGACTCATCCAGCCAACAGACTCAATATCGCTCTTACGATTCTGCTTGTAGCGATAGTCCTTCTGCTATGGGCAATATTCAGCCCGCTGCCGCTTAACACCGCACTTATAAGCATTCTGCTTGTTGTGGCGTTGTGGAACCTGATAAGTCCGTACATGTTGAAAAAACAAACCGAATAGTTTAAAAGGTATATTCGTTATTATTACATCTTAACATAAAAAGCAAGGCTGTCAGTCTCTATCATCGAGTCTGACAGCTTTTAATTCGTAGGAATGGCATATTTTTATTTTTTTCAAGTATCTGCGGAGCGGAAAAGCGACAAGAAAGCGAGGATTGAAGCAATGAAAGAGAAATATGAATCGAAAGAAAGTCATAAGTGGCATGGAGTTGAATTGAATAAGCTTGTATGGAAGCTTCTGGAAAAGAAGGAGAGAACACCGGGAGAAGACGACACTATAATTCACGCGTCGCATGCCTCTTTTTATCATTGGGGCAAGGCGGGCACTGTAGTAAATATTGCCAGGGGATACCGGTTATTATCTCATGTGTATGCCGTGTTAAATAAATCCGTGCCTGCCCTCATCTATGCAAAAAAGTGCATGGAAGTAACGGATAAGAACAAGCTCAAGGATTTTGATCTGGCTTATGCTTATGAGGCGATGTCACGCGCTTATGCAGTAGGCGGAAACAAAGCCAATTATGAGAAATATATGAAGTTGGCAAAGAATGCCGGAGAAGAAATCAAGAATGATGAGGATAGGAAGATATTTATGGCTACTGTTCAGACCACCACACTATTTGGGTAGAGGATAGTCTCCTGGCCAGCCTGAAACGGTGTGAAATCGAGTTTGGAGAGTTCTTCCTGCAAGAGAGGTCTGAATAAATACTATTTATGCAGTATTTCAAATCAGGACCATGGTTTAATACCCATTTGCGTTCATAACGTTATTTCGCGGCTGGGCGTTTTCCCTTATTTATCGGGATTGGGAAACCCCGATAAACGATGGTTTCCTGATTCCGATAATGTAGTCCGCCGTTGACCACCATTGTCCGTCGTTCGTCGTTGTTGAATGCCGTTTAATATTACCTTTTCCGCCTTTGGGAAAAGGCTCCTGCAATTGGGGTCTGCCCCGTTATCATAGTCTCTTTATTATCTCATCCAGCATCATTTTTGTTGGTTTCTTTTTTATATCCCTATTCACTCTCAATCGAACAATAAACGATTGAAATTCATCGCTTCCGAGAAGATTTACACCCTCACTGATTATCTTGTCCGATGTCTCCCG
The DNA here is from genome assembly GCA_021107945.1 of Vulcanimicrobiota bacterium. Taxonomy (GTDB): domain Bacteria; phylum Vulcanimicrobiota; class JAJTBE01; order JAJTBE01; family JAJTBE01; genus JAIORV01. Next base: position 49,452 of record JAIORV010000161.1, read on the forward strand.
GATCTGTTCTGTTTTTCCCGGGGATAGGCAGAGAATTACATCTTTTAAAAACGCTTCCTTATCCTTTTTGCTCCATGACCTTTGAGGGACACCGAGGGCATCCATCACAATTTTTTCCCGCGAATCATATTTCAGGATTTTCTTGTTATTATCATATTTCTTTAATATCTGCATTAACAATGAAGGTTCATACCGTCCCTTTTTATTGATCACCTCATATTGATTGTAAATATCAATAAGAATATTTTCTCTTTTTATATCATTATCCGATAAAATCCGGACGGTTTTCAAGTCGGCGATAAACGTTATCTCAACCTTTGAAGACCCGGCATACCCCTTTTTTGTATGGATATTATACAGCAGGAAATGTAAATGACCATTCCAATCCGAATAACCATAATGATAATTGTCATAATCTCCCCTGAACCTCATCTTGTCGAGATAATTATTAAGATCGGACAATTTATCAGGCATCTTATCCTGCTCAAAATAGTATCTGTTAATAGCCCTGAGAATCTGAAGAGTTTGGATCTCAAGGGTGTTGTCTTGCTTTTTAACGCCATCGGTATAATATACTTTCTGAAATATCGGAAAATAAGACGGAAATGAAGTTATCACAAAATATAAAAACATGAATAGAAGAAAGAAAGTAATCGTTCTCCTGTTCAGAACCTTACGGACAACAATTCCGACCCATAACGGGATCAATGCGAGAAAGAAAGTGGAATTGGAGACTTTTACAGGCTCTCTGCTCAGGGGGGAATTCCTCAATTTCCTTATAATGCGGATTCTCTGAGACAGGTATTTTACGTTGTTAATCCTGCCATCCCCGGGTTTCAGGCATCGCTCTATTAATTTTACAAGAGCGGGAGACACTTCCGGATTGAATTGACTCACCGGCGGAAAATCAAACATATATTCCTGCGGTTCTTCATTTGTAAGAAGTTTCCACATCACCGCTCCAACCGAATATATATCTGCGCTTTCGTCAGTCTGTCTCTTCCCGTATGCCTCGGGAGCGGCGTATCCCGGGGTCCCGAGCTCCACGGTATCTTTCTCCTGCCCGTCTTTATATACCCGTGCGGTGGCAAGGTCAACGATATTTACATCGCATTGCATGTCAACAATTATGTTGGAAGGCTTCAGGTCCCTGTAAATTATTCTGCCTGCGGAATTCTTGCCGTGAAGATAATCAAGGATATCCAGAACATCAGTAATAATATCCAACACCTCTCCCTCATCCAGGGGTTTCCCTTCTCTTTCCAGCCTTGTCTCCAGATTCTCGCCCCGGATATACTCCGTAACAAGATACATCCTGTCCCCCAGAATGAAGAAATCAAAAAAAGTGGGAATTCCGGGATGCTTCAAATCTTGCAGCATCTGTGACTCCCGGAGGAAAAGGTCATACTTGAGCGAGCGTTCTTCGTCGGGAACCTTCGATATGTCCATCTCTTTGAGCGCGCAAAGAAAATTTAACGCCGTTGTATCCTCGGCAAGATAGACGGTAGAAAATGCGCCGCTACCGATAACCTCTTTCAAAAGATACCTGTTGTTTATGAGGGTTGTTTGTTTATTCATACAAATAATCCGGAAAAAAATACTATTCACATTATACAATAACCTGCAAGCAATTTCACCCCCGGGATTGCGGATTAGCCTAAAATGCCAGTTGTATTTTTTTATGGGAGTCTTCTTGAAAGAAAGCTCTCAGTTATAAGCCGCTGAAGCGGCTTGACATAACGCTACCTCCACTTAAGCCGCTTCAGCGGCTTAACAATGATGAAACACTATTTCAAATAAGGTTTTTCCCAGGTAACTGGCTTGTTGAGTTAGTTCAGTCCCATCACATTTTCAAAGGATAATGCGGTGATTTATTTAATGAAATCATAAAATGTGTGGGGTTGCAAAACTAATGCCTGGTGCATTTGTTATTTAGGGGGGATTGTTTATGAAAAAGTATCAAATTAAAATCACAATAATCATGGCTGTATTTTTATTGTTGTCGATTCTTATTGTGCTACCGGCTTTTGGAGAGAGTTCCAGGTTGCACTGCTATACAAGGGACAGCCGCTTCTTTTCTCCTAACCAGACATACAGACCGGAAATAAGGATATACGCGACCAACCTTAATCATCTTGAAGTAACAGTTTATGAACTCAACTCGTTCAAGATCAAAGACGGAAATTTCCATTATAATAGTGAATCACCAGAAATCTCAGGAAAAGTGGTCTTTCGAAGAGACCTGAACTTTTCAAAATACGATTATGTCAAAAAAAGAAAATATAAAGACAAATATTTTAATCTCAAGTCATTTCAAACCCGGAACTCATCAAACAAGTTAGAGGGTACATTCAAGCCGCCGGCATCAAAAACAGGAATTTACCTGGTGAGGATTCAGAGCGGAAAACATAAATATGATGTTACCCTTGTAGCTTCGCCCCTGAGCATGATTGTCAAGTATTCCCCTGATTTCGTCGAGGGATTCCTTTATGATCAGAAAACAGACCGCCCCGCCTCCGGTGTAAGTGTGAAACTGTTCGACAGTCGCGGTTTCAGGTACATGGGAGTGACGGACAAAAACGGGTGGTTCCGTTTTAGTACAAAAAAAGACTTGAAGGGACCCATCAGCGTGCTTGCCCATAAGGGTAAAGCTTATTGCATATATTCATTCAGGACCAAAAAACAGAGTAAAAGGGACTATGTTTATGTCTATACCGACAGGCCTATTTATCGTCCCGGGCAGACCGTCTATTTCAAGGGGATAATATCGGATATTCAAAAAGATAAAAAACAAAAGCTCATCGAAAATAAGAGCATAACCATAAACCTGCGCGATGCAAAATACAGTACGATCAAAACATTAAAACTAAAGACAAGCGATAATGGCTCATTCGATGGCAAATTTCAGATAGCGAATGACGCTCCCCTGGGCAGATATACTATTATTACGGGAGTGGATAAGAAGAATTATTATTCAAGTTTCCAGATTCATGAATATAAGAAGCCTGAGTTTGAGGTGTTTGTGAAGCCCGGAAAAGATATTGTGCTAAAAGGTGAAGAAGTGAAAGTGGCGGTTCGTGCCCGATATTACTTCGGGAACCCGGTAAAGGGAGGCAATCTCAAATATCGCATTACATCAAACCCCGATCCCCTCAGGATCCCGGGGAGATACTATCCCGGATACGGCAGGCATGATATAGTCGTTACAAGCGGAAAGGCCAAGCTTGACAACATCGGCAGGGCGACCTTCACAATAAAAACAGATCCGGATATGAAACAGGATTCCACATACATAATCGAGTGTGGCGTCAGGGATAAATTAAACCGCACAATCAACGGGCATGGAGCTTTTCATGTGAGAGTATCCGGGAAAAGAGTCGCCGTATCGGTGAAGCCCAATTATGTCTCAAAGAATGAGAAAATGGAAATCAACCTCCTCACAACCGATATGTTTAACAAGCCTGTCTCAAGTGATGTGGAAGTTATATTGAATCAACAAATATGGAACAGAAAGACACGCAAGTATGAAAGCAGGGAAATTCAGAAACTGAATGTCAAAACCGGAAAAGATGGGAAGGCAGAGAGAAAAATCGTCCCTGAAAAACCGGGGTATATAAAAGTAACGGCAAAAGTAATTGACAACAACGGACTTGCCAATTCCGGCAACACAAGAGTGTGGGTTTCCGGGTATAAATCTTATGCATACAACTACCCCACACTTGAGATGATCATGGATAAAAAAGTCTATTCACCCGGCGACACGGCAAAAATCCTCATAAACTCAAGCTACACCGGCATGTTGCTCTACGTTACCCTCGAACAGAACAGGATATATAAAAGATGGCTTCTTCCCGCAACAGGAAACTCGACCACATTTGAAGTGCCGATAGAAAAGGATTACGCACCCGGTGTATATTTCAAGGTATGTTTCGTCTCGAAGGGCGTTTTCCGGAGCGGGCAGAAGTTCTTAAACGTGCCTGTAACCGATAAATTTCTTGATATAGAGATAAATTCCGACAGGGGAATATATAAGCCTGGAGAGACTGCAATTTATAGTATAAAAACGAAAGATCAGGATGGCAAGCCTGTCTCGGCGGAATTGTCCATGGGAGTTGTGGATGACGCCATTTATGCTCTTGCACCGGACAGGGCGGCGGATATTCGTAAGTTTTTCTATGGAAGGCGACCCAACCGTATTTATACCGGTTATTCAGTGCCAAGGGAATATCCCGGGGGATCATATCAGAAAGTTGCCCCAAAGAAGGTGATAGTCCCTGAAAAAATGGTCAGAAAGAATTTTAAGGACACAACATTCTGGGCTCCCCGGATATTTACCGATAAAGAAGGGCTTGCAAAAGTTAAAGTGGAGCTTGCGGACAACCTGACACGCTGGAGAACCACAATCAAGGGATATACACACGACATGAAAGTCGGATCAGTAAAACAGAAGGTCATTGCAAGGAAGGATATGACAATCAGGCTTGCCGTGCCACGGTTCTTCCGATATAAGGATTGTATTACGGTATCCTCGATTATCAGTAATGACAGCAAGAAAGACCAGGAAGTGAAAATAAGTTTCGATATACGGGGGGCAAACATAAAAGGGGAGCATGGGAATAATCATCGGGAGGAAACCCTTGTTATAAAAGCCGGCGAGGAGAAAAAATTCGATTACCCGTTAATAATGAAGCCCTATCCACCAGGGAAAAAAATCACGATTAAAGCTGTGGCCGAGGCAAAATCGGGACTTTTCGACGGCGTGGAGAGAACATTCCCCGTGGAACCTTTCGGAAAGTTTGAGAGGAATTTCCTGACGAAGACTGTCCGGGAATCATTCCGTGAAGAAGTAAAAATTCCCGACGACACAATAATGGGCGCAAGTGAATTGGTTTTAAGAATATCGCCGTCAATCGCGTCAAACATCATGGGGTCTCTTGATTACATGGCGAAATACCCGTACGGATGCGTTGAGCAGACAATGTCAAGATTCCTGCCTTTGTGCGTCTTGAGGGATACCCTTGACAGTCTCGAAATAAAAAATGACGATCTGAACAAGAAGATGCCGGATATGGTCAAGAAAGGCTTCAGAAAGCTCTACGGCTATCAGCATTCCGACGGCGGATGGGGATGGTGGAAATCTGACAAAATCAAACCGTTAATGACGGCATACGTAATATTCGGATTTCATTGGGCGGAAAAAGCGGGATATAAGGTTCAGCCCCGTGTTCTTGAGCGGGGGATAAAATCTCTTATGATACTCACTAAAAGCGAGAAGGATCTCGGCAAGAAATCATTCATGCTATATTCGCTGAGTGTCTATGGGAAAGCGAATAAAGATATGGCACAGGCAATTTACAAGAAAAAAGACAAGTTGAATTCATATGGGCTTGCGCTTCTTGCCCTGACACTTGACAACCTGAATGAAAAGGAAAAATTATCTGCTGTCATATCCGATATCGAGAACAAGGCGATCGCAGATGAGAATTATGTTCACTGGGAAGGCTCAAAGGGATACGGCTGGATGAGCAGTGATATCGAAGCCACCGCGTGGGTATTATATTCGCTTTTAAAGGCAAAGCCTGAATCCGGACTTATTCAGAAAACAATATCCTGGCTCTTGATGAAAAAGAACGGCGATCATTGGGTATGCACAAAAACAACGGGTTATGTGATAATGGCGTTGTCGGAATACCTGAAGAAAAGCGGCGAGCTTGACGTTGATATGACCGCAAAAATAAAGGTGAACGGGCGGGAAGTGGAATCGCTGAAATTTGACAGGAAATCGGCATTTGAAAACGAGAAAGTCGTAAAAATTCCCGGAATTCATCCCAAAAAAGGATATGGGCTCAAAAAAGGTGATAATAAAATAGTAATCGAGAAAGAAGGCAAGGGAGTTCTTCATGTATCCCGGAGTCTTGATTTGTGCCTCGACAGGGAGCCTGTGAAGGAAGACAATGAGAATTTCGGCATAATTAAAACATATTTTGTGAAGAATGAAGAAGGAAAGTGGGTTCCTCTTAACAGGTCGATCAGATCAGGTGAAGAGGTTGTAGCGGAAATAAAAGTTATTCCCAAAAAAAGCTTCTCTTATGTGATGCTGACAGATCCACTGCCATCGGGATTTGAGGTAAAGAAAATCCGGAGACTCCGGGATTATTATTTCACAAACGCCGAGAAAAGGGATAACAGGGTTGTATTCTTCAGGTCATATATGTGGAAAAATTCCAAAGGCATAATATTCAGTTATGTAATGCTTGCGGAAAGACCGGGGGAATTGAATGTAATGCCTCCCCGGGTCGAATTGATGTACAGACCTGATGTGAAGTGTGAAGGAGAAGCTTTTATGCTCGACGTATCAGGGAAAGAATAGAAGTGATTATTCACCGCAGAGGGCGCGGAGAGCGCAGAGTTTTAATGACAGGACAACCTTGCGCGCGATTCGTGATAAAAACGATGTGTGCAAACTGTCATTCTGAGCGGATCACGAATAATTTTCTTTACTCCGATGACTTTATCAAAGACGGGGTTATGTTAATGCACGAGGATTCACACAGCGAAGAATCTCGCCACCCGTGGTATGGAGGAGCAAGTATTAATAAGAATGATTGTTGTGAGGAGAACCCGGGGAAGAGATCCTTCGCTGTGGAATAAATCGGAGATATGCAAAATCCGTTCCTGCCAAAGCTTCGTTCATTAAAGTAAAGCGCTCGTATTCCGCTCAGGATGACAACCTGGCGTGCGATTCATTATTAAAGATAATCCTTGCAATTGTCATTCTGAGCGGATCACGAATGAAATACTTGATTCCGACGACTTTTTCAAGACGGAACTCAATTTATGTTCGCGTTTTTACACAGCGAAGAATCTCAACCCAATGGCATGGAGGGAGCAAGTCTCAATTTGAGGAAGAATTGATTCGAGGGAGAACCCGGGAGGAGATCCTTCGCTGTGGAATAAATCGGAGATATGCAAACCCCGCTCCTGCCAAAGCTTCGTTCATTAAAGTAAAGCGCTCGTATTCCGCTCAGGATGACAAACTATGGGGATCGTCTTTGAGGAGATCCTTCGCTGTGGAATAAATCGGAGATATGCAAAATCCGTTCTTGCCAGGGCTTCATTTGTTAAAGTAAATCGCTCGTATTCCGCTCAGGATGACAACATGGCGTGCGATTCGTGATAAAAACGATGTGTGCAAACTGTCATTCTGAGCGGATCACGAATAATTTTCTTTACTCCGATGACTTTATCAAAGACGGGGTTATGTTAATGCACGAGGATTCACACAGCGAAGAATCTCGCCACCCGTGGTATGGAGGAGCAAGTATTAATAAGAATGATTGTTGTGAGGAGAACCTGGGAGAAGAGATCCTTCGCTGTGGAATACATCGGAGATATGCAAAATCCGTTCTTGCCAAGGCTTCATTCGTTAAAGTGAAGCGATCGTATTCCGCTCAGGATGACAACCTGGCGTGCGATTCATTATTAAAGACAATCCCTGCAATTGTCATTCTGAGCGGATCACGAATGAAATACTTGATTCCGATGACTTTT